>NZ_JBHSEL010000118.1:0-41572 GCF_042653845.1 Daeguia caeni
CCCAACTAGCCAGTAGTTTGAATCATATTTTAATCGAAAGGGGAATCCCTTTCGATTCCATCAAAATGTGAGTTGCTCTAAGGCGATCAGTTCCTGCAGGTCGATGGCGGGGGAGGATTTTGTCTTGGCTGCAGCTTTGGGCGCCTCTGCTTTTTTCCAATTATAATAGGTCTGTTCGCTGATACCAATCTTTTCCAAAGCTGTCTTGATCGAGATCTTGCCGGAAGCGGTCACCTTGGCTACCTGAGCCATGATGGCAGCGCGTTCTTCCGGACTGTATTTGCGAATTTTTCTGGAAACCTGTTTGTTTTGAGTAAAGCTCGTTTCAGCAGTGCGGGCGCTTCTGGAGGACTTGGTCTTCTTCTTCCCTACGCCTTGTTCATGCTCGGATACTTTTACACTTGTATCTTCGTTGTGGATTGTCCCTTCATCAGTCATGGTTGTGTCCTTTCAAAAGAGCAGTACGAATGCTGATGTCATGTCAGGTACGATCACCTGTTCCAGTCAGAGATACTAAAGACAGATTATTTATATATTCATAACGTCTGGGTTGAAAAGTGCCATCTGTTTTGATTTATATGTTGTTGCGTACAACATGATATAACTCCGTCTCTATAGTATGTATTGAGGCATGGTAGGCGATTTCAAATCAATTTGCTCTTTCCACTCAGACTGTTTAAACTGTAATTTATTCATAGTAGGACAGGAATATGAAACATCAACGCCGTCCACTGGTTGTAGAATATAAAGGACGTCGCTCACGCAAGCCTAACCGTCCTCTCTGGGACAAGCTTGACCTGCAGACAATTGTGCATGAAGTAATGCAGCAACCGGCTGAAGAGTTCAGTACGAAACCAGTTGTCATAGAGACAGGCACTGTGCCTTCGGTTCCATCGCAATCTGCTCGTCAACCCAAAATATTGCCTTCCATCAATAATCTTATCCCTTCAGTGCACAGCAGTCCCAGCCAGTCGTCTGAAAATTCAGTCTTGGCCAAGGCGCAGGATACTGAAAGGCCTCGTCGCTCAAAACCGCGTCACAATCGTCACGTTATGGTCAAATCGGGCCAAAAAGAGGACGATAAAGTGCAGACGCGCATAGTGGATGCATCATTGGTTGATGAGGGGGATTTAGATGAGCTGGATGCCCTGGAGGCGATGAATATCCGCCTGAAACGGATGTTGATTGAAAAATTACGCGAGGAAAATGCAATGATGCGTGCAATGCTGGCGCGTATACCAGCTTGATTATTCGAGTTGGCATGGAGCCGATTTGATTTATCTGCATGGTGCTGATCTGCTTTAGGTGTTTGCTCCGGCATGTGATGGTGTAGAATTGTCACCGACACAACGGATGGAGCCATGGGCCAAATTCTCCACGGCAACGCCAAGACCACGTACACCATTCGAGCAGCACTACAGCGATCGAAAGCTTCGGCCGCACAGCCGCCGCGCGTTCGGGATCAACGAGAAAACGGTCCTGAACTGGCGCAAGAGGCGTTCCGCCGAAGATATGCCGATGGGTCCGAAAGAGCCGCCGCAATACGGTTTTGACGCCTGTTGAAGAGGCCGCGATCGTGGCGCTGTGGGTCCAGGCACGGTTACCGTCGGACGATGTCTATATTGCGCTCAAGAATGTCATTCCGCATTTGACCTGTTCTTCGCTGCACTGGTGCCGGCAATGCCATGGCATATCCGTCTGTCGAAAGGCGACCGGGAAAAGCCCAAGCAGTTTAAAGACTACGAGATTGGCTATTTCCACATTGACATTGCCGAGCCCGCCATGAAGGCGCCAAGGGCTTTCTCTTTGTCGCGGTTGATCGGACCAGCAAGCTGGTGTTCGCCCGGATATATCGTAAGGCCACGAAATTGGCGGCGGCTGGGTTCCTCAAATCATTGATTAGAACATGCCCTACAGGATCCATACAGTCCTGACTGATAATGGCGTGTAATTTGTTCAGCGGGAGCAAGGTGCAAGCCTAACTTTCCCGTACATCTTCGGGCGGGTCGCCTTGAAACCGACATCGAGCGCCGGCTGACAAAACCATATCATCCGTGGCGCAACGGTCAGGTGGGGTGGATGGTGCGGACGATCAAGGAAGCGACCGTCAAATCCTTTTACTACAGCTCGATCAAGGAAATGCGCCGGCATATGCGGGATTGGCTAACTGCATATAACTTTGCCAAACAACTCAAAGCCTTGGGTTCAAGATACCCTATGAAGCCATTCGGGAACTCTGAAAATCAAAGCCGGAAGCCTTTGTCGTTAAACCGCACCATCACATGCCGGGACCAAACAACTAGTCTCCGGCTGAGGCTTCCTTGCTTTCCTTCACCAGCAACAGGGCGCTGATAAAGAAACACACGGCGCCCAGCAACGTATAGGTGTTGGAATAGAAGGCTGCTGAAACAGGATCATGTGTGTTCATGCTTGTTGGCGCCACTGCGGATATCATGAAGGCGATGCAGCCCAGCAAGTTGACGAACACGACCTGCCATGACAGGTCTTTTGGTTTCCAGCTGAAGTAATAGTTGCCAGCCTCGATATAAGCGAGATAGCCGGAGACAAGAAATAGGATTGAGCCTTCAAGGTTGGGCGCCCAGACTTCAAGCGTATCGAGAAGCTTGTTGTCCGGTGCCTTGATGGCGGAGAATGTGCTGATATTGAAGGCTATGGTGCCGATCCATTGCGTAAATGTACTCATCCAGCCAGCACTGCGTGGATGCCAGCCGATAAAGGCAAAGGGCTTGTTGTCCTGTTTCTTGCCGGCCAGGCTGCGAAAATCTGGCATATTGGCGGATTGGAAATGTTGCAGGCTTGCTGCAATGGTAAAGGGTATGGAGCCTGCGAAAAAGGTGAGATTGGCAATATTGCCGAGCCCCTGCCAGCCTAGGGCAAGATATTGCAGAACACTGCCCATTCCGAACAGGAAGGAGCCCACCGCAAAGGCAATGCCGATATAGCCATTATAGGTCTGCTGTTGCCAGAACGGAATGTCTGCCTGCCTGGGGAAGATCTGCGGCATTAGCCCTTTGCGGTGCATGCGGGCAAGCACGATGATGCGCTTGCCATGCCGCTTCAGAATGCTTTCATTGATGAAGGGCCATGTTCGCTGGAATGTGCTCACGCTTGCGCTTCGGGTTCAGGCTTCTGCATATACAGTGTCTGCGTCGGATAGGCGAAATCAGCGCCATGTGCATGCACGATAGTGATGATCTTGAGATAGATATCCTGCTGGATAGACAACCACTCGGCCCAGCGTGTTGTCTTGGTGAAGCAGTAGATCATGATGTTCAGCGACGAATCTGCAAATTCGTTGAAATAGATCAGCAGGTCCTGCTTATGGTCAATGCGGTCATCTGCTTTCAGCATGCTGCGTATGTCATGAATGACCGCAGCGATCTTGTCGGCATCCTCATAGCGAAGCCCGATCGTCGTCGATATGCGGCGGTTGCTCATGCGGCCTGGATTCTCGAGGCTGATGGTCGAGAAGACAGCGTTGGGCACATAAAGCGGCCGGTTGTCGAAGGTCTTGATCTTGGTCAGGCGCCAGCCGATTTCGACTACGGTTCCTTCGATTTCCCTATCGGGTGAGCGTATCCAGTCTCCAATATTGAATGGCCTGTCAAAATACAGCATGACGCCTGAAAACAGGTTGCTCAAGACATCCTTGCCGGCAACACCAATGGCGATGCCGCCAATACCGCCAAAGGCAAGCAGACCGGACAGGCCGATGCCAAAATGCTCACCAAACAGGATCACGATTATGACGATGATCACAAGCTTCAGGACGCGGGCAATCATGCGGGCGGAAGTCGGGTCATTGCCGCGATTGATGCCGCTATGGGTGATGCGGTTGATGAGCTGGAAGATCTGCAGTGTCGTCACCCACACCATCAGGAATGCAGATGTGGTGTCGATCCAGTCAGGGTCAATGTCGGTCAGCTTGTAATCGCTGACGATATGCTGGGCCGTCTGACGCAGAACAAAGATCAGGGCCAGCATTGCGGCGATATAGGTCAGATGCGCAATGATACTGTGTGACCATTTCTGTTCGCGCCGCATCAGAATCCACAAGGTCAAGGCAAGGATGGCAAATACGACCGCAAGTGTGCTGTTTAGCCAATATATGAATGCCATGCCCGCAACCTCTAAAGTCCAGGTAATTTGCTGCTTGAAGTCAATGCGCCGGTAAAGAAGGCCAGATTGGCCGCGCCGATCAGGGCTGCGGCCTGTGCATCCGTATGTGCCAGCCTTGCGTCCAGCAGTGCATTGTTTGTTTCGTTGACGGTTGTGATCGTGCCAAGCCCGTTCCTATAGGCCTCCAGCGCCGCATCAAATGCGGTGGCAGAAGTCTGCACCAGAACGCCTGCAGCCTTGTTGGCCGCAAGGGCCGTCTTGAGTGCGTTGGCAGCCAGAACGATTTCAGCGACAGCATCAAGCTGTACCTGACGGAAGGTTTCGGCTGCCGCCCGCTCGGTGGACTGTGCGTTCCTGAGCTGGGCTGCACGCAGGCCACCATCATAAAGCGGCACGGTAGCGCCAACCAGAATGCCCATACCGGAAGTCTGATTGCCGATGGTCGGCAGGCTTCCGGCATTGAAACTGTTGGAAGTGGAAGCCAAGGTGCCTGCCACAAACACTTTTGGCATGAACTCAGCCTCGGCTGCCTTGGTGGCGAATTTGCTTGCCTTAAGCGCGGCATAGCTTGCAATCACGTCAGGGCGCTGCGCCAGTGCTGTTTCAAGCATGGATTGTGTAACGCCGTCGAATTTGACCGGCAGCGGCCGGTTGAGCGATCCATCCACCTTGATGTTCAGCGTTGCATTGACGCCCATTGCGGTGAGAAGTGCCTGATAGGCGGTCTGCTGCTGTCCGGTGGCCTTGACCAGACGAAGCTCTGCCTGTGCCACCTGCTGTTTTGCCAGCGCCAGTTCAACGGTGGTTGTCGTGCCTTCTTTCAGCTTGGCTTCGACGGCGGCAAGCACGGCCTTGCTGTTGCGCAAGGTCTGCTCGGCAATGCGAGTGCCGGAGACAGCGGCACAATATTCGTAATAGGTGCGGGTGACATCGAAAATCAGCTTTTGATGCATGGCATTGAAGCCGACATTGGCAGCAAAGGAGACCTGTTTTGCCGCATCGCGCAAGGCTGCGCGCTGGCCAAAGTCAAACACTAGCCACTGCAGCGCAAGGGCAGGGGTTACCCCTTTCAGCGTGGTGTTGATATTGCGCTCACCCAGCAATGGCACGTCAACCGGCGTTGTCGTCTTCTGGACGCCGCCAATCACATTGGCGGTGATGATCGGCACCATGGTGGCCTCGGTCATGCCGACGGCAAGGGCCGCCTGCCGCGCCTTTTCCCAGGCATTGCGGGTTGAGGGGTTGCTGCGCTGGGCAAGATCGATCAGATCTGCAAGGCCATAGGTCTTTTGCGTATTGATGCTGACCGGATTGGAAACAAGCGCCAGTTCCGGATTGGCAGGAACGCTGAAATCACGGTCATCTGCCTTATGGGCCGGGCCATTCTTTCTGGAAGCTGGTTTCCAGGGCTGATCAGGGGCTGCTGGCGCCTGCTTCAGGGCTTCTGTCGCGCAGCCCGCAAGGCTGAGCGCCAGAATGCCAATCACCGCTTTATCTAGCAACCGATTACGTGACGTCATGCGCGACTACCCGCAACGAGAGTTTCCAGTCTGCCAAGACGCTTCACGATTTCCATGTCTCCTGCATTCGCATCCCGATGGGCTGTATCCGTCTGGTTTGCAGGCACATTGTTTCCCGCCAAGGCAAACGACTGGATATGCTGCGACACGCTCAGCAGCCGCATATTCAGGTTGTCTAACTTCTCGGATGAGAAGTAGACGTCCTTGCTCAAGCTGGCAAGCTGGCGGGAGATGGATTGAAAGGCTTTTACCATATTTTCCGGTGGGCGCAGCGCCTTTGGTTCAAACGGCAGCAAATAAAGGCAATAGCGCACCTCCCCAAGCAGGTGTTCCACTTCTGCGGCTCTGGCGATCAGTCTTGAGCGTTCTGCAGGTTCGGCACGCACCATTTCGGCAATTTTTTCGGCTGCTTCTGCAAGATGCTGACAGATGGTCGTCACGACCGGAGTAGGCCATATCAGGGTTGAGACCAGATAAACGGCAAAATTGCCAACAAGGATACCGACAATTCTGTCCCAGGCAGGAGAAAGCTCGGTTGAGGGGCCGAAGCCCTGTAGCACGGTCAGGGTAAAGGCAAGCCCGATCTGCACCCCGGCATAGGAGATTTTTTCAGTCCCTGCGGCCACCCAGGCGGCAAAGAGCGCAACCACAAAGACCAGCAGCATCAGGCTTGCGACATTGACCATATAGGGCATCAGATAGATGAGAGAGGCAATGCCAATCGCCGCGCCAACCAGACAGCCGCCAATGCGCAAGGCAAGCTTGTGGATCGTGTCGCCTGCCGTTCCCATTGAAGCAACATAGCAGGTGACCATTGCCGTATGAATGCCCTGCCAGTTGATGGAAGCATAGAACATATAACTGAGAATGGCGGCAAGTGTCGTCTTGAGCGCAAAACGCTGATAAACCGGATTGGTAAAGGCATCAGCGGCCAGAAAACGATCAGCCGCGCTTTTGACATAATCGGTTTTGGCAATACCTGTCAGATTGTGGAGCGCCTCGTTCAGGCAAATTTCCTGACCCGATTGAGCCGGTTCAGGCGCTGGCGTGCAGGCAGGAAATGGCTCATCATGCTTGAGTGCTGCAAGCATGGCCTCTACCGCTTTTGCATAATGCTGGCGATTGGCTTCCGGCACATCATCGGGCAAGGCAGAGACAGCATAGAGCAGCTGATAAGAAGCCGGAATATCGCGGCTTATCTTGTCTGCTTTGGAGGCGGATGTCTGATGCAGCACCCTGGTCAGCATTGCCCGCTGGTTTGCATCATCATTACCGTTTTCAAGGCGTTCCAACAGGGCAGGATCGTCCTTCGCCCTTTCCCGCAGCAGGATGTCTCGTGCAAGCATCAGCCGCTCCTGCATTTCCTCACGCAACAGCGTCACGCTCCAGCGGCCAAAGAACAGGCAAAAACCGGCAATTACAAACATGGGTAATATGGCCATTTCCCAGGCAAAGCGCAGCCCGAATGAAATGACGCCATTGATCGGCACTTCATTCACCAATGTCAGCAGAAAGGCGATGATGAGTGCTACAATGCTGCCACCTTCGCCAAGTTTGGTGGCAGCACCAATGAAGATGAACACCACCGAGACAAGAATCATCACCAGAATGCGCAACAGCGCTGATTCCACCGTCCATTGCACGATCGGGATCATCAGGACGACAAGCAGTGAAATCGCAAAAATGGCCGCTGTTCCCACGACCGTATTTTCTGCGCCATCCGCTTTCATCAGGAAGATGACGAGATAGCAGCTGATGGCCGATTCCGGGATGTTGAACATCATGGCAATACCGGCAACCAGCGCGCAAACGGCGGCCACACGCCAGGATGTCGCCAGTCGTCCGGGGAAGGGGGCGAGATCCGCGAAAGTTTCGCGCAGCGAGCTCCAGAGTGTCAGTTCAACATTTTTCGCCATTAATCACAGTCACGACTGCTGATGCGCCAACGCGGGTCAGATCCTCGGGAGGATCGATCAGCTTGACGCGTACCGGAAAACGCTGCGCAATCCGAACCCAGTTCAGGGATTTCGGCACATAGGGCAGATTGCGCGGAATATTGATCAGTTCTTCGGATGTCACGCCGCGACCAATGCTTTCCACACGGCCTTTGACCAGGACGGAACTGTCGGCCAGAATGCGCACATGCGCGCAGGCGCCGACTTTGATCTGGCCAAGCTCGGTTTCCGGGAACGTGGCCGAGGCATACCAGTTGGATGAATCAATCAGGGTGAAGACGGACTGGCCGGGGGCTATGATCTGGCCTGTCGCATTGTTGACGCCAACAATATAGCCATCATGCGGCGCACGCACGACCGTGCCATCAAGATTATGCTTGGCCAGCGCCAGAGCCGCCTGCCGGGCACGCACCAAGGCCTCGCCGCCCTCAAGGCTGCTGACAAGCGCATTGGCGGCTTCGGCCTGTTTGATGGCCTGATCAAGGCTGATTTTCGCATCATCGCGCAGGGTTCTTGCATCATCAACCTGCTGGCGAGTGACATAGCCCTTGGGGCTCAGCGCCTCCAGACGTTTCAGCGTCGCCTCGGCAAGTTCAAGATTGGTACGCGCACGGGCAACCTGCTGGTCGGCAATCAGGGCATTCTGCGTTTCTGCCTTGACTGTGCGCTTTTGTGCGTCGAGTGCTGCTGTTGCTATGCCAAGATCGGCTGCAGTCTGTTCCACGATGAGGCGCAAGGGTTCCGGATCAAGCTTGAACAGGATGTCGCCCTTCTTGACCGCCTGATTTTCCTCGACATTGATTTCGGTGATCTTGCCTGCGACCGTGGCGGCAATATTGACGATACGCGCACCGATGACGGCTTCTTCAGACAGCGGATTATTGTGGGCCTGCCTCAGATAGATCCATGCCATGACGCCTGCCAGCACAACGACAGCAACCGTCAGGGACAGGCCGATAACAGAGATCTTTCGTTTGGCGTATGGATTGGTTTCCATGCTTATCGCCCGTAAACATAATATGCCAGGCCGCAGGCGATGGCGATTGTGATCGCGGTATAGGTTGTCAGCCGGAATGTCAGCAGGTCATCAAGCCCGATCCGGATGAACAGGATGCGGATAATGATCGTCAGGACGATGGCAATGCCAAGACACAGCATCCAAGACGGAAAATAGGCTCCGAATAATGAAAATGACGGTCCAGACACAATTTCCTCACTGACATTGAAAGGCGTGTGTGACGCCGGAAAGTGGATGCGCCAGCACTGTCTCTACCGCATCAGCCAGAGCAATTCAGATTTTCATCGAAACTCTGAATTGCCCTAACGATTGTTTTTTCGCAGCCCCCAGACGGAAAACCGGTTCCCACTTTCCCTGGAACTGCTCTAGCGCTTAGCTTGCCTGCAACAATGCATCCGTTGCATCAAGCGTTTCAAGCTGGGAAATTTTTGCCAGTGGCGCAATCTTGAGGGCCGATTGTGCGAACAGGCGGTTGAGATCAAACCTGATGAAGTTGATCGCATCATAGGTGCGCACATAGAACTCATTCTTGCCGAGATCGCCCAGAGCCGTCCAGGACGTATATTCGGTCTTGTAGGCCTGGCCTTCCGTCGCCGAAAAGCCTTCAATATCAAGGCCACCTGACTGTGGCGGATCAATTGTAATGCCGCGCGGACGGTCAAAATTGTTCATCACATGGCCAAGGGCGCGGATGGCTTTTTCAGGCGCAGGTTTTTCGGCAAAGGTTGCATAATAGGCAGCACGCACGAAACGGCCGACTGAAGTGTTGGAAGCCGGCAGGCCCGCCGTCGCAATGCCGGAATCGGGCTGTGTCACTTCCAGATCACCGAATTTGCCGGTGGACTGATCCATATTGTTGAGGAAGGTGTAATTGGCCAGATTGGTCAGATGCCACGGGAATTCCGGTCCGTTGGTCATCACGCCAACCGGATTGTCATAGACATTCTGCTTTTCGTGGGAATATTCGATGACGATCGATTTGCCCGAACGGTCGTGGACGATGAAATGGAACGGCGTCTTGGCACCGTGCAGTGGCACGAGCGTGGTGAGGATCGCGATATTTTCCGCCAGGGCTGCCTTGACTTCCGCAGCATTGGCAAATTGCGCCAGCACCCACGCGCCAAGGTCGATGACCGCCAGCATGGCCTTGGTCTTGGCGGCATTGTCCGCCGGGCCGGATGCGCCGGCATAGGCCAGCAGGCTGAAGGATAGCCCCTGATCATTCATGCCTTCAACGATCTTGAGGTCGGCAATGCTGCCGGCCGGAACCGCAATGCCGAAGACATTGTATTTGGACTGGAAGGTCAGCGGAACATGGCCTTCAACCACCGAGGTGAATGTATGTCCCTTTGGAATGGAGGCCACGACATAGGGCAACTCCATGGACAGTTCCATCGTGCGGCCGGTATAGGCGCCGCCACTGGAATCACGAAAGAGCAGCGCCGTGCAGGCAAGCCACATATCGCCGGATGCAAATTGCGTGAGCTGATCAGCAACATACGGAAGGACGGTCGAAAGCAAGGACACGGTATTTCCCCTTAGAAAGGATATTTCAAATCTGTATCTGAAGCCGCATCCTGCACGGCTTCAGATATTGGCACTGATGCTACAAAATGGCTTGTTCATCCGTGATTGAAGCCGCCAGCCTCTTCCTCGGAAAGATTGATGCTGCCCGGATGCTTGGTAAAATAGTCAAGCGTGCGTTTCATGTCCTCGACCAGAAGCGAGGCCAGATCGCGGCTGACGCCATGACGTACCAGAATGCGCTGAACCACCAGATCCTCGCGGTTGGCAGGCATGGAATAGGCCGGAACTTGCCAACCCCGGGTACGCAGACGGTCGGCTACGTCATAAAGCGTGCTGCCGCCCAGCGCATCCTTGTCCTTCAGTTTCCATGCCAGTGCCGGAATGCCCTTCTGGCTGTCACCGTCAAAAATGATTTCAAACGGTCCAAGCTTGCCAATCTCATGCGCCAGATATTGTGCGGTCTGGTAGCAGGCATTGTGGATCTTGGCATAGCCATCGCGGCCAAGGCGCAGGAAATTATAGTATTGCGAAATGATCTGGCCGCCCGGACGCGAGAAATTGAGCGCGAAGGTCGGCATGTTGCCGCCGAGATAATTGACGTTGAACACCAGCTCTTCCGGCAGGTCCGAGGCTTCGCGCCAGACAACCCAGCCAGCCCCCAGCGGTGCGAGGCCGAATTTGTGACCGGATGAATTGATGGATTTGACGCGCGGCAGGCGGAAGTCCCACGCAATGTCCGGGGCACAGAATGGCGCAAGAAAACCGCCGCTTGCGCCATCGACATGGATCGGAATGTCGAGGCCGGTTTCGGCCTGCAGCTTGTCGAGCGCATCGCTGACTGCCTTGACCGGCTCATACTGGCAGGTGAAGGTGACGCCCATGGTCGGCACGACGCCGATGGTGTTTTCGTCAACGCGCTTGAGCACTTCTTCCGGGCTCATGATCAGACGGTCGCCCTCAAGCGGAATTTCACGCAGTTCGACATCAAAATAACGGGCGAATTTGTGCCAGCAGATCTGTACCGGACCGCAGATCATGTTTGGTTTGTCGGTCGGCTTGCCTTCGGCAGCACGTTTCTTGCGCCACTGCCATTTCAGCGCCAGACCGCCAAGCATCGCCGCTTCCGACGAGCCGGTGGTGGAGCAGCCGATGGTGTTTTCCGGATCCGGCGCATTCCACAGGTCGGCAACCATCTTGACGCAGCGCGATTCAATCTCAGCCGTCTGCGGATATTCATCCTTGTCGATCATGTTCTTGTCGATCGACAGATCCATCAGCTCACGGATTTCGTCATCCACCCAGGTCTGACAGAAGGTAGCAAGGTTCTGGCGTGAATTGCCGTCCAGCATCAGCTCATCACGCACCGCGGCAAAGACACTGCGGGGATCGCGTTCATGTTTGGGAAAATGTGATTTTGGCAGGGAAGTTGCCAAATCGACCGAGCCATAAATATCGTCTAGTTCGTTGCGCTGTCTGGAAATTGCCTGCTCAGTCATGTTGTCTCACTACTTGCAACCATTTGGGATAGAATTCTTGAATTAGATATTTAAATTGAAACAGCGTCCAGAAGCAACAGCGAAGAAAGGGGCTTACGCACTGGGAACAACATATCGCTGATGTTTAAGGCGTTTTTCCGGCAGGAATTCTGCATGTGCATGCGGGCCTGTCCTGGATGGTCCGTTTGGAGTGTTTGCTGGCTTTTGGTGCTGGATGCCGTTGAGTGGCTGCCAATTGCAGTCGCGGCTAGATTTCCGCACCTTTGCACCGTTTTCCCCTCTGAGGCTTTCACGACATTGATTGGCGCATGGCGCCATCTTCCGCTTGGAAAATTGGATTTGCAATATTGACAAATTGATATTCATATCATCTACTATTGTAATCGATATATAAATATCGCATAGCGATAGCAGGAAATCATGTACGATCCACTTGTTCACCCATATCCCGATCTTGGGCACTCAAACCCGGATTCATACTGGCTGAAGATCAGCGGTGCGGCGCCGGCTGATGATGGTGCTTTGACCGGTGAAGTTGATGCGGATGTTGCCATTATTGGTGGTGGTTATACCGGCCTTTCGGCGGCTCACAGTCTGGCGCGTGACTATGGAATCAAGGCGACCGTGCTTGAGGCGCGGTCTTCGGCCTGGGGATGCAGTGGACGCAATGGCAGTTTTGCCCGTATTTCCGGCGGCCGTGTGCCCTGGGTAAAACTGGTCAAGACCTATGGTCGTGAGCAGGCACAGGCTTATTTCGGCGAGTTGAAGAAGGGGCTTGAGACGGTTCGCAGTCTCATCGCGGAAGGCAATATTGAATGTGACAGGCAGCCGGATGGCGTCTACAAGGTGGCGACATTCGCCCAGCATGCTGCCTATCTTCAGCGTGAAGCCGAGCTCTATAATACTGTTCTGAACTACCCGGCCAAATTCATCGACAAGAATGGGCTGAAGGGAGTGCATGAGGGGCCTGAAAGTCAGGGTGCGCTCTATCTGCCAGATGGTTTTTCGATGAACCCGCTGGAACTGGCGCGCGGCATTCACCGTATGGCGCGCAGCCATGGTGCGCGCATTCACACCAATTCACCTGTGATTGGCTGGAGCAATAATGGCGGGCTTCATTATCTGAAGACACCGAATGGTGTCGTGCGCGCCAGGGCAGTCATTATCGCAACCAATGGCTATACGTCGTGGAAGATGCATGAGGGGCTGGCTGCACGTGTCCTGCCGGTTCATTCGCAGGTTATCGTCACAGCTCCGCTCACGGAAGAACAGATTGCTGCCAGTCTGCCTTCGATGGCCTGCATGTTCGATACGCGTGAGCTTCTGTTCTATTACCGTCGCCTGCCGGATAACCGCATGCTGTTTGGCGGCCGCAGCGCCATTACCGGAAAGGATGCCTCCGCGCCGCGCCACAAGGATTATCTCTATAATGCCATGGTGCGCAAATTCCCGGCGCTGGCAGGCATTCCGGTTGAGCACTGGTGGGGCGGCTGGGTCGCGGTTTCGCGCAATTCGTTGCCTTATTGCTTCAAGGTGCCGGGCGCTGGCGAAGTCTATGCGGCTGGCGGTTATGCGGGCAGTGGCGTTTCCTTCTCGACCTATCTTGGCACCCGGCTTGCCATGATGGCGGCAGGAAAGGCCTATAATCCGGCAGTTTCCTTCCTCACCAGGGAACCGGAACGCTATCCGTTCTCATCTTTCATTCGTCTTGGGCAGTGGATGGCCTATCGCTGGTTGCAGGCTGCAGATGCGCGTCAGACGCGAAAGGCAGGCTGATCCATGCAGCGTCATTTCCATCACGCATCAAATGCTCAAACATATGCTTCCTCGGCAATGCAGCCGCGGATGGATGAGCATCTGACTGCAATCAATGGAGTGACAGACGTAAGGGGGATGCTATGAAAGCGGGTCCGTTCAACTATTCGCGACCAGAGACGATGACACAGTTTGAGGAATCCCCCCTTTTCGTGACCGCCCTGGCCAAGGGACTTTCTGTCCTGACAGCCTTTGATCCTTCAAGGCCGGCAATGAACCTGCTTGAGCTTGCCGAGGTGACGGGGCTTAACAAGAGTACGGTCCAGCGTTCAGCATTCACCCTTGAGGCTTTGGGCTTTCTGGGGCGTGAGCACGGCTCAAAGCGCTACAGGCTCACCGTGAAATCCCTGGAGGTCGGCACAGGGTATCTTTTGACCAGTGAGCTGATTGAGCATGCAAATCCGTTCCTGCAACAGCTCAATCGGCAAACTGGTGAAAGCTGCAACCTGCTGGAGCCTTTTGGCACTGAAATGGTCTATGTCAGCCGTTTCACCAGCCATAAGGAAATGCCGATCCATGTGCCGGTTGGTCAGAGGCTGCCCATGTATTGCACCTCGGCGGGCCGGGCATATCTCTCGTCTTTGCCGGAAGAAGACGCAGCCGCCTTTATCGCGCGTTCGCGCATAGAGGCTTATACGTCAAATACCGTGACGGATCCTGGGCAGATCCTTGAGCTGACGCGAAAGGCGCAGCTTGATGGCTATGCCATGGTCCTTGAGGAAACCTATGTTGGTGATCTTGCGATTGGCGCAGCCATCGTCAACGCCGATGGTCAGCCATTGGGAGCCATCAACATTTCCGTTCCCTTGAGCAGATGGCAGCCTGAACAGGTGCGCAAGGAACTCGCACCACAGCTCCTTTATACGGCTCGCGCAATTTCAAGCGCGGCTAAAGGTTTGCGTCCTTTAGTCGCCAAAAATACCCACTTGCAGATCTAGAAAGGCTTATGCAGTGACAATTCAGCGCTTTGAACCAAATGGAAAACGTCTCAGCCATGTACTCGTCCACAATGGCATTGCCTATGTGACGGGGCAGGTGCCGTCCGACCGTACACAGGATGTTGCTGGTCAGACAGCGCAGGTTCTGGCGCGAATTGATGAGCTCCTGGCCATTGCTGGAACTGACAAGTCGAAGATCCTGTTTGCGCAGGTTTGGCTGAAGCATGTTGTCAGGGACTTCGCCGCGATGAATGCAGTTTGGGAAGACTGGATCCCGGCTGATGCGCTTCCTGCACGCGCAACTGTGGAAGCAAACCTCGCTGCTGAAAACATTCTGGTCGAAATCGCTGTCCAGGCAGCGATCTGACAACCGGCTGGAAAGACTGAAGGCAATCAACATAAGAAGAAAGGGTTGGGAACTCATGAGATCTAAAATCATCATTGCCGCACTGGCAGCTGCCTTGACTGGATCTGCAGCCTATGCCGAAGAAACCACTTTGACCATTTCCAGCTATGGCGGCCAGTATCAGGCCGATCAGGCCAAGGCTTATTTCCAGCCATTCATGGCCAGGAATCCGGACATCAAGATCATTGAGGATTCTTCAACGAGCAATGCCAAGCTGAAGGCAATGGTTGAGACCGGCAATGTAACGCTGGATCTCATGCTGACCGATGACAGCTTCGGCCTGGACTCTGACGCGCAATGGCTGGAGCCGATCGACTATACCATTGTTGACCGGTCGAAGTTTATTGAAGGTGCTGCCGGAAACTATCGCGTCGCTTCCGATATTGAAGGTACCGTGCTTGCCTATAATGAGCAGGAATTTGGCGACAATCCGCCAAAGGGTTTTGCCGATTTCTTTGATACGGAGAAGTTCCCCGGTGCCCGCACGCTGTGGAAATATGCCGCTTCGGGCATCTTTGAAGCAGCGCTGATTGCCGACGGTGTGAAGCCTGAAGAACTGTACCCGATCGACGTTGAGCGCGCACTCAAGAAGCTCGACACCATCAAGTCGGACATCATCTGGTGGGAAACCGGTTCGCAGGCAGAACAGAACCTGGCGAGCGGCGAAGCGGCCATGGGACTGGTCTGGATTGGCCGCGCTGCCAATATTGCCGACAAGGGTATCAAGGTCGACTGGACCAACTGGACGTCACAGGCTGGTTACTGGGTTGTTCCGAAGGGGACGAAGAACAAGGAAGCTGCCATGAAGGCGATCCAGTTCTTCACCGAGCCGGAACAGCAGGTCGAATTTGCAAAGCTCATGCCTTATGGCCCGTCCAACAAGAATGCCAAGATCCCGGAAGACAGCAAGTTCAAGGGGCTTCTGCCAACCGACCATCTTGATACGCGCATTCTCATGGACAGCGAATGGTGGGCCAAGAATGGTGCGGCTGTAGACCTCCGTTTCCAGGAATGGCTGCTCCAGTAAGACCATAATCAGGTCTGCCTGCACGCGCCTTGCAGGCAGACTTTCTCCCTGAACACGTTGGATCCCCCATGACTGCGACCACGACTGACGATCGCTGCCATCCAGCTAAAACGAGTTTGCTGCGGACAATCATGACGTCCTCAGCCGTCTGGCTGCTCGTTCCGGTGATCATTTTTCTGGCGGCCTTCTTTGTTTATCCGCTGCTGAAACTTGTCGCCATTTCGTTGCCTGATGGCAGTATTGAGCATTATCGCCAGATTTTCATGACGCCCATCTTCCTGCGTGTGATCGGCGAAACGTTCAAAATGTCGCTGATCGTCATGGTCTGCACGGTTCTGCTTGCCTATCCTTATGCCTATGCGATGGCACATGGCAGCCGGACGACGCTGCTTGTCCTGACAGTCGCGCTGCTCATTCCTTTCTGGGTGAGCCTGCTTTTGCGCAGTTTTTCCTGGATCGTGCTGCTGCAGAACAGCGGCCTCATCAACCAGCTGCTGATGGGCCTTGGTCTTGTTGAAAAGCCGGTGCGCCTCATCCGCACGCCAATTGGGGTGACGATCGGCATGGTGCATATTCTGCTGCCTTATGCGGTTCTGCCGCTTTATACGGTCATGAAGAAGATTGACCTGCGCCTTCTGGAAGCATCCTCCATCTGCGGTGCCTCATGGTTCCATGGCTTCCGGCGCGTTTACTTCCCGATTTCACTGCCAGGCGTCATGGCGGCAGCGATCCTGACCTTCACGCTGGCCCTGGGTTTCTATATTACGCCCGCCCTGCTTGGCAGCCCGCGTGACATGATGATCGCCCAGATGATCGCCAACCAGTTCAATGAGCGGCTCAATTTCGGTCTTGGTGCAGCCCTTGCAGTCGTGCTGATTGTCCTGACCGCAACTGCCTTTGGCCTGTTCGGTGCCGGGCGCGCCTTGCTTGCACGCCGTACCGCACAAATTGGAGGCGCCTGAGATGGATCGTTTGAGATGCATTCTGTTCTGGCTGATCATCAGCCTTACCGCCCTGTTCCTGCTGATCCCGACGATCATCATCGTGCCGATGTCGTTCACGACGACTACGACGCTGGAGTTTCCGCCTGTGGGCTTCACGCTTGCATGGTATGGCAAGGTGCTCGGCTCGTCTGATTGGCAAAGTGCCCTCATCAACAGCCTGAGTGTTGCGGCTTCAGCCGCCATTCTTGCCACGATCCTTGGCACGGCGGCATCACTGGCGCTTCATGCGGCTTCCTTCCGTGGCAAGACCTTCCTGATCGGCCTGCTGCTGACGCCGATGGTCACCCCTGTCATCGTGCTTGCCGTTGGCATGTATATTGTCTTTTCCGGCTGGGGACTGGTTGCTACACGTCTTGGCCTCGTATTCGCCCACACGGTTCTGGCAATCCCGTTCGTGGTTGTCTCGGTCATGGCGAGCTTGCGCATGGTCAATCCGTCGCTCGCACCGGCAAGCCTTGGGCTTGGCGCCAGTCGCTGGTTTACCTTCCGCCGCGTAACCTTGCCGCTGATCATGCCGGGTGTTCTTTCCGGTACAGTCTTTGCCTTCATCACTTCATGGGATGAAGTGGTAATTGCGCTTTTCATCGCCGATATCAAAACCCGTACGGTACCGATCATGATCTGGAACCAGGTGCGCACAAATCTTGATCCTGCCACCGCTGCGGTTGCTGCAATTCTCATCATCATCTCAGCGCTCGGTGTTCTTATTTCGCACAAACTCAGGGAGTCCCGATGATCAACGCCGCTCTCAAAACGCCTTCGGGCACGGCCATGAAACTTGATGGGGTCTCGAAGCATTATGGTAACGTCAAGGCGCTCGACAATGTTTCGTTCGAGCTGAAAAAAGGCGAGTTTCTGACCATGCTCGGGCCATCCGGATCGGGCAAGACAACCTCGCTCAGGGTCATTGCCGGTTTCATCCAGCCAAGCTTTGGACGCCTTTACATTGATGGCAAGGACATGACCGGTGTGCCGCCGCAAAAGCGCAATATCGGCATGATGTTCCAGGACTATGCCCTGTTCCCGCACATGACGGTGCTGGAAAATATCGGCTATCCGCTGGAAACGCGCGGCGTGAAGCGTGTCGAGCGCGAAAAGCGTAGCATGGAAATGCTGGAAGTCGTTGGTCTGGCACATTGCGCGCGCCGCTATCCGAAGGAAATGTCGGGTGGCCAGCAGCAGCGCGTCGCCCTTGCCCGCGCGCTGGTCTTCAACCCGGATATTGTTCTGCTTGATGAGCCGATGGCAGCCCTCGACAAGAAGCTGCGCAGTCAGATGCAGATCGAGATCATGCACATCACTCGCCAGGTTGGTGCGACCGTTGTTTCGGTCACGCACGATCAGGAAGAGGCGTTGGTCATGAGCGACCGCATTGCCATTTTCAAGGATGGTCGGCTTGAACAGATCGGCACGCCGCAGGAACTCTATCTCCAGCCGCGCTCGGAATTCGTGGCCGACTTCATCGGCGAAGCCAATCTGCTGCATGGCATTGTCCGCATGCAGGACGGCAAGACCGTGATCGAAGGCGCCAACTGGACAGCAACCTTGCCTGCAGGAGATGCGCGTCAGGCCAAGCTTGCAAGCGGCCGCAAGGTTTGCGTCGTCATTCGGCCGGAACGCATGGATGCATTCGCAGATAAGCGAAAGCTTGAAAACGGTGGGCATGGCATCATCGAAGACCGGATTTATCTTGGTGTTGAATATAGACTCGTGGTTCGCCTGCCGGATGGCAGCAGGATCAATCTGCGCAGCAGGGATATTGCCAATCTTGCAGCCATGAATCCGGGCGATGAAATCGCCATTGGCTGGAAAACCGACGACATCGTGATCATTGCGGAATGATCCACGCTTGCGTGAGGACAGAATGACAAAACAGCATGGCCAATCGAGCCTGACCTTTACGTGGAACGGTTCGAAAATCAGCGCCCGACCGGGCGATACGGTTGCGGCAGCACTTCTTCGTGCAGGCATTACCACGCTTGCGCGGTCGCGCAAATTACATCGTCCGCTGGGCTATAGCGGGTCATATCCGACGGGCGTGCTTGCGCGCGTCAATGGCCGTCCGAATGTCCGCCTTGACCAGATTGCCGTCAGCGATGGCATGGTCGTTGAGATGCAGAACACCTGGCCGTCGCCGCGTTTTGACCTGCTGAAGATGGCCCAGCTTCTTCCGGCAAAGGCCGTTTATGGCGGTTTTGAGCATAGCGAATGGATGCCGCAATCCGGCCTTGCCTATAAGATAGCTGAACGCATCATGGCCAATCTCGCCGGTGTGGCAAGTCCGGCCGACGAGGCGCTCAATCCGCAGCTGATCCCCGGTGAGCGGATTGCGGTTGACACGTTGGTCGTGGGCGGCGGGCCGGCCGGCATTGCCGAGGCCAATCGCCGTGCGCGGGAAGGCGGAACGGTCGCGCTGGTCACGCGGGGCGATGAGACTGCGCGCTTTGCAAAAGCCATGGGCGTTGAGGTTGAAGAACTCGACAGTTCTGTTCTCCTGTTTACCGGCATGGAACTGTTTGGCGTCTATCGCGAAGGCCGGCTGCTGGTTGCAGCGCCGCATGACAACAAGCGTGGCGCAGTCATTTTTGACCCGGCACATACGGTTCTGGCAACGGGGCGCCGCTCCATGCCGCCAATGGTCAGGGGCAATCATGTTCCCGGCGTGATGGATGCGCAGGCTGCCCTTCAGCTGGCAGCCGTTCACGGCGTCAAGCCCGGTGGACGCGTCGTTGTTGTCGGCACCGGCGCTGAAAAGGCCGTGGCAGAGCGTCTGAGGGTGCTGGGTGTCAATGTCGTCCATCACGGTGCAGTCAGTGATTTGACCGAGATCGTCGGACGCAAGCGTGTTTCGATGGTGCGCATGAAAACCGATATTGCCTGCGATACGGTCGTGCATGCCGGCCCATGGAGGGTTGACCCAAGCCTTGGCTTCCAGTCTTCGGCTGAAGGTCTTTATCAGATGCTTGCCAATCCGCTGCCGGAATGGATCTCTGTCACGGGGGATGCCGCATTGGGCAATGACCCCATCCATGCGCTGAAGAACCATCATCCTGATACGCTGATCTGCCCATGTATGGATGTCACGGCGGGCGAGCTTTATTGTCATATTGACGAGGGTGAAACAGACCCTGAAGTGCTCAAGCGTCTGACCTCCTGCGGCATGGGCACCTGTCAGGGCTTCCCGTGCTGGGAACATATGCTTGCCCTGCTTGCCGCACGCACCGACACCAGCCCGGATCAATATGCGCGCCCGACGCACCGCGCGCCACGCCGATCAATCACCGTTGCTCAAGCAGCCGGACTTGCTGCATTAGTGGATCCTGACCGATGAACAAGCCTCTTCCGAAACGCGCCTCCGTCGTCATCATTGGCAGTGGCATTCAAGGTCTGTCGGTTGCCTTCAATCTGGTCGAGCGCGGCCAGCGTGATATTCTCGTTCTGGACGCAGGCTATTGGCAGGGTGGCGCATCTGGCCGCAATGGCACGCTGATCCGCCCCGGCTTTGCCTCGACCGAATGGACAGAACTTTTCATTCTGACCACCAATGAATGGAAAACATGGTCGAAGCGCCTTGGTGAAAATGTCATGTTCACCCAGCGTGGCTATTCGGTGGTGGCTGAATCGGAAAAGAGCGAGGCTGTGCTGCATGAAGGACTGAAAGTCCAGCAACGCCTTGGCGTCAAAAGCAAGCTGCTGTCGAAAAGCGAGATTGAAGATCTGCTGCCGGCCATCAACAAGTCGCGTGTACGTGCAGTCCAGCACCAGTTCGAAGGTGGTGTCGCGCCGCACCATGCCGCGATGAAGGGGCTTATGGCCTTTTTGAAGCGCAACAATATCGATGTCCGTTATCGCACGAAGATAACCGGCATTGAGCGCAATGACAGGCGCATTACCGCCGTCATGGTAGATGATCATCGTATCGAGGCCGATTGCGTTGTGTCCTGCGCCGGGCCAAACAATCCGGACATTGCGGCCATGGCGGGCGTGCCACTCAATGGCTATGGCATGCGTATTGAAGCCATGGCGCTGGAGCCAACCCGCCCGCTGATCAAGCCGGCCATCGCGCTGATCGACAGTCTGGCCTATTTTCACCAGACCTCGCGCGGCGAAGTGGTTGGCGGTACGGAAGTGCCGGAACGCCCGCGCATGTCACTGGCGACTGATCTGCCAGTGATGAGCACCATGGCGAAGATCTATCTCGAAATGTTCCCGCAGCTGGGCGAGGTGCGAATACTCAGGCATTGGGCTGGCCAGCTTCATGCCTCATCCGATTATGCACCACTGATCGGCGAACATCCGGATCTCAAGGATTTCTGGTTCTCGGCTGGCTGGTCTTATGGGTTTGCCGGTGCGCCTGCAGCAGGTAAACTTTTGGCAGAAGCAATTGTGCATGGTCGTATAGATCCGCGCATGAAACCCTTCGCACTGAACCGTTTTGAGACGACCGGGCCGATCATCGAAGGCGGCATCGTTATGGCCTGATGCAACAGGCAGACACACTCTTCTTGCAATGAAAGGACGGCTCCATGAGCAATCACGAGCACTTCTATATCAACGGCGAATGGGTCGCACCAGTAAAGCCGCAGACCCTCGACGTCATCAATCCTGCGACGGAAGAACCCTTCACCCGCATTTCCGTGGGTTCGGCGGCTGATGTCGACAAGGCGGTTGCCGCAGCAAAGGCTGCTTTCGAAACCTTCTCGCAGTGGTCGCATTCGGATCGTCTGGCCCTGCTGAAACGCATCCTTGAAGTCTATAATGAGCGGTTTGAAGATATTGCGCAGGCTGTATCCAATGAAATGGGTGCGCCGCTTGCCTTTGCGCGTGATGCGCAGGCCTGGGCAGGCCGCGGCCATCTTCAGGCAACGATCGATGCGCTGGAAACCTATTCCTTCAGCGAACAGCGTGGTACGACGCGCATCGTCAAGGAACCAATAGGTGTTTGCGCGCTGATCACCCCATGGAACTGGCCGCTCAACCAGATCGTCTGCAAGGTTGCGCCTGCAATTGCGGCTGGCTGCACGGTTGTGCTCAAGCCATCGGAAATTGCACCGATCTCCGGCATCATCTTTGCCGAAGTCATGCATGAGGCTGGTGTGCCGAAGGGCGTCTTCAACCTTGTCAATGGCACCGGTCCGGATGTCGGTCAGGTCATGGCCGGCCACCCGGATGTTGACATGGTCTCCTTCACCGGCTCCACGCGCGCCGGCATCATCGTTGCCAAGACGGCTGCCGATACGGTCAAGCGCGTCGCACAGGAACTGGGCGGCAAGTCGGCCAATATCATCCTGCCGGATGCCGATTTCGAAACTGCCGTTACCAAGGGCGTTCGCGGCTGTTTCTCCAATACCGGCCAGTCCTGTGATGCACCGACGCGCATGCTGGTGCCGCAGGATCGCCATGAAGAAGCGCTGGCAATCGCAAGGCGCGTTGCTGAATCGATGCGCACCGGCGATCCGAAGGATCCGGAAACCAATCTTGGTCCGGTCGTCAGCGAACTGCAGTTCGACAAGATCCAGCGTCTCATCAAGTCCGGCATTGATGAAGGGGCAACCCTTGTCACCGGCGGTCCAGGTCGTCCGGAAGGTCTGGAACGCGGCTATTATATCAAGCCGACAGTCTTCGGCCATGTAAAGCCGGACATGACCATCGCGCGCGAAGAAATCTTTGGCCCGGTTCTGTCGGTCATCTCTTATGTTGATGAAGACGACGCGGTGCGTATTGCCAATGACACGGTCTATGGCCTTGCAGCCTATGTCCAGTCGCAGGATATTGAACGCGCCCGCCGCATCGCAGCACGCATGCGCGCAGGCTCGGTCTATATCAACTATCCGGCCTGGGATACGAAAGCATCCTTCGGCGGCTACAAGCAGTCGGGCAATGGCCGTGAATATGCCGATTTCGGCATTCACGACTTCCTCGAAATCAAGAGCATTGTCGGTTACGGCGAATAAGGCGAGGTATAGCAGTTCCAGGAAAACGGGCTCCCGCTTTTCCTGGAACTGCAACATATCTTTTTGCAGTTCCGGACGGAAAGCCGGCAAGCACTTTCACATCCTGCCTTGAGGAAATCGATGCCGATTTCAGGCAGATATGCCGGATTGTCGAAAGGCTGTTCCTTGCCTTTTCGCTGTTGGTTCAATGCACAGGCGGGCCTGAAACCTGTCTCCCAAGGCGGCGTTTGCTCTGGGAGAATAGGTAACTGGGCTATGCCCCGATGGCTTTCTTGAAGGTGTTGGTGAGGCGTTTGCCCCATTGATCGATCTTTTCGCGCGTGTCGATCAGATCGTGCCTTATCTCGATCAGAACACCGGGCAGGCCGCGTGCATCGGCATGGACAGGAACAGTATAATCCTCATCCGGATGAATATCGTATGGCTCATTATCGCCAACGACCAGGGCTTCATCTTCCTGCAGAATACTGATCAGCTTTTTCCCGAACGCTGTCGCCTTGCCATAAAGAATGCCAACATGCCATGGGCGGCTTTGACCGAAATAGACCGGTGTAAAGCTGTGAATGCCAATGACATAGGGGCTTTTGCCTTGTGCCTGCAGGAGATCCAGTCGCCGCGCGACGGCTTGCGCATATGGCCTGAACAGGGTGTTGATACGCAGCGCCCTGTCGTCTTCGGAAAGGGCAATATTGCCGGGAATGTCGGTCGTTTCGCTGCGCTCCGGAATGAGGGAGGGCACATGCAGCGGACGGTTGCAGTCGATCACGAGCCGCGAATAGTTGGTCATGAAAAGTGCGGCATCAAGGCTTTGGCTCAAATATTGCGACAGGGCATTGACGCCGATATCCCATGCGATATGGCGCTGCAGATCCGCATCCGATACGCCGAGATTGCCAAGTGCGCGCGGGATCCTGTTTGAGGCATGTTCGCACAGAAGCAGGATCTCTGATGGGCCATCCGGATTGATCACCGCATAGGGTGCGGGTTCATCAATGGCCAGAAGCGATGATGTCCTTGTCTGCGCGGCACAAGACTCAAGCTGACACTCAATTATGCTCATGGTATGCACTCTCAATAGATCGCACGATAACGCGCGCAGAGTTCTTCCGGCGACAGGTCTTTCACCAGCTCAATTTCAAGCTTTTTCATGCCGAAATAGCACTCGATGAAATCCCTGGAGAACCAACCCATCACGGTCTCGTCGGCTTTTAGTTTGTCGAGTGCCTGTTCGAGACTTTCCGGCAGACGGCGAATGCCAAGTTCCTGAAGCTTTTCTTCCGGAAAACCTGCCGGATCTTCATTGATGAGCGGCGGCTGCTCCAGTCCCTGTCTGATGCCTTCAAGGCCGGCGCGGATGATGACGGCAAGAGAAAGATGCGGGCTGGCGCAGGCATCGGCTGCGCGATATTCCATGTTGAACTGTTTTGCCGGATTGCTGCCAGGCAATTCGGAAGTCGGGCAGATGCGCAGGCTGGCCTCACGGTTTTTCTCGCCAAGGCAGGTGAAGGCAGCACTCCAATGATGCGGCACAAGGCGCATATAGGACAGGACGGATGGTGCCGTGAAGGCAACCAGTGCCGGAAGATGTCTGATCACGCCTGCGGCAAAAGAACCGGCAAGCCTTGACAGGCGACCGGGGCGGCCTGGATCGAAGGTTGCCGGATTGCCATCAGAGTCAATGAAGCTGACATGGACATGCACGCCATTGCCGACGCCATCGGCCTCAGTCTTGGGAGCAAAACTTGCCTGCCAGCCGAAATTGGCGGCGACTTCGCGGGTCACTGCGCGAATGGTTGCGGCGCGGTCAGCGGCAGCCAGCGCGGGTGCTGGGCGGCAGGTTACTTCAAACTGGTTCTTGCCATATTCCGGCAGGAACATTTCCGGCTCGGCACCTGCCTCATGTAGCGCCGTCATCAGCAGATTGCCAAAAGCGCCAGCGCGTCTTTGCGTGCGCAGGCCGAAGGACGGCGCCTGTGGCCAGTCTGCGCCGAAAATCTGGAATTCCTGTTCAACCGCGCTGATGACCTGAAGGCCGGTTTCCTGTTCGAAATCCCTGAGTGCCGTTTTGAGGAAACTGCGTACACAGCAATCCCAGGCTTCACCCTTCAGATCGGTAATATCGGCATGGTAGAAATGCAGCGGCATTTCGCCCGGCAGGCAGGTCACGCGCACTTTGCTGGCCGGATCGGCCATCAGGCGCAGGTCGCCGGATGAACCCCAAGGGTTCGGATCGGCGATCAGATCAAATGGTGTCAGGGCAAGATTGGCTGGCACCCAGCCCACGCCCTTGCGCAGATAGTCTTCGATTTCATGGGCTGCAAAGCTGCGCCCACGGGTAATGCCGGCAATGTCGGTCGTGACAATACTGGCAAGCTCCATCAGAGCATTGAGTGTGGATTGATCAGGATTCATATTGTCCCCATATTATCTTTGGTCTTCCTGTCAGTCGCTCATGCTGTTCAGGCGTTGCAGGACAGTTTGAGTATTGGTGATCCAGCAATAGCCGGAAAAGGCGCGCAGGGCGGCATCATGGCGTTCCTGGCTATAGGTGGCGCACGCATCATCAACGAGCGTGACCAGATAGCCGCGATCGGAGGCATCGCGCACGGCCATATCAACACATTGATCCGTCACGACACCGGCAATGATCAGATAGCGCGTATTGAGGTTCTTGAGAACGTAATCAATATTGGTTGAGTTGAAGACGCCGGATGATGTTTTCGGCAGGATGATCTCATTGTCAACCGGCGTCAGTTCCGGGATCACATCACCTTCCGGCGCGCCTTTCGGCACATGCATGTTGGACAGCTTGTGGTCGAGCGAACGGTCGCGACCGTCTTTGGTCAGGCTCTGGATGATGGTGTGCAAAATGTTGCAATTGGCCTTTCGCGCCGCTTCCAGAATCTTGATCTGGTTGGGGATCACCAGTTCCCGCAGGCGGCGATGATAATAGCTGTTGGCATCCTGTGGATGGGTCGGGTCAAGGTTGGGTTCGCACCAAATGCGTTGCATGTCGACGAACAGCACGGATGTCATGCTGTCTTCATAGGCGCTGTCGCGCCGCAGAATATCCTTGCCGAATTGTACTTCAATGGAAGTCATATGATTATCCTTCTAAATTGGAATGATCCTTGTTTGCGTCGACAGGATTTGCCGCCGTGTTGATGGCGTCTTCGGTAATGGCGTATGACAGACGTGTGGCTTCGATCTGCCGGATGCGATCGCGTGACTGGTCTGCGAGACGCGCGGTCAGGGCGGCAATCAGCGCTTCCGTCTGGGCCATGGCCGGAACCATCGTGTCATAGGGAGAAATGGTGTCGACCGGTGCGGTCAGGGTGAGAGTGGCAAACTCGGCAATCGGCGACAGCCAGCGATCGGTAAACAGCACGATGCGCGTTCCCTGGTTTGCCGCCTGTTTGGCAAAACGGATTGTGCCCATCTGGTAGCGGCGATAGTCATAGACGAACAATATGTCCTTGCGGCTGAAGTCGACGAGCTGGTCAACCTGATCGGCCTGCGGCCCGTTGATCCAGTAAGAGTCCGGTCGCAACTGTTTCATATGCGACCAGAGCAGACCGGCCAGAAAACCGCTGAAGCGTCCGCCAAGGCAATGAATGCGGCAATTCATGTCCGCTGCCAGCTCAACCGCCTGCTCAAAATCATGCGGTGGCAGCATGGTCTGCGCCGTTTCCAGTCCATGGATGCTGGCATTCAGGAACTGCTGGTAAAAATTGCCCTGTCCGACCTGCGGCTTGCGTGTATCCAGCATGGAGAGTGGAGAACTCATGCGCTCCTGCACCTCACTCAAAAGCGCATGCTGAAACTCAGGATAGCCCTCAAAGCCAAGCTTGTTGATCAGGCGCACGACGGTGGGGTTGCTGACGCCGGCTGCAATGGCAAGATGGGCAACCGTATTGAGCCCTGCTGCCGGATAATTGGACAGCAAGTGACGCACGATCTTCAGCTCGGATCGGGTGAAATCGATCGTCCCATCAGTCAGGCGATCCCTGATGCTCATGTTCCATCCCCTGGCCCATTATTTTTCATTTCGTTACATTATGGCTATCAGACTATATAAAATGAAACAAGATTGACAATTCTGATTCTGGTCTTATTGTGAGAAAAAAGAAATGGCCCGAACATAAGGGCTGCAAATGGGAGTTTACGGATGGTGCGCATCAGGCGGTCAACTGTCGTGGGGATTTTGACGGTTGCGCTTCCGGTGATCCTGATTGCCTTGTTGTCTGCCGGTTTTCTTCAGGGCAGCGGGCAAAGGCTGGTCACGCTTTTTCTGATCAATCTGATCGCGGTCATTGGCTTTGGCGTCTATAGCGGCAATTCCGGCATCATGTCGTTTGGCCATGTTGGCTTCATGGCAATCGGAGCCTATGTCTCGGGTCTGCTGACGATGAAGCCCGCCATCCAGAAAACGGCTCTGCCACATCTGCCGGAATGGCTTGCCGGATGGGACATGGCCTTTCTGCCGGCCTTGCTGATTGCGGTCCTGGTTGGGGCGCTGGTTGCCATTGCCATTGGCATTCCGCTTGCCCGGCTTTCCGGTTCGGCTGCCTCCATCTGTACGCTCGGCTTTCTGGTCATTGTCCATGTTGTTCTGGTTGCCTCTGACAGCATCACCCGCGGCAGCCAGACATTCTTTGGTGTTCCGCGTGGTGTCAGCATCTATGTGGCGTTACCTTTTGCACTGTTGGCTATTGCAGTCGCGCGTCTTTACCGGGACTGCGGTGCCGGGCTGAAACTGCGCGCCTCGCGCGAGGATGAGATTGCGGCAACAGCCATTGGTGTGAATGCAAGGCTGCACCGCTTTCTGTCCTGGATTGTCGGGGCAATGCTTGCGGCTTGCGCCGGGGCGTTGTTCGGGCATTTTCTGGGTGCCTTCTCGCCCAAGGACTTTTATTTCAATCTCACCTTCATGCTGCTTGCCATGCTCATTCTGGGCGGCATTTCAACCGTTTCCGGCGCCGTTCTGGGGACGGCTGTGATCATGCTGATCGTCGAAATCCTGCGCAAGCTTGAAGGCGGCATCAGCATCGGCACCTTGCAATTGCCGACTGTTTTCGGTCTCACGGATGTCGGCATTGGCCTTGCCATCCTGCTTGTCATGTACAAGCTGCAAAACGGCATCATGGGCATGCGGGAACTCGATGAAAAGCTGCACTTCCTGCGCAGGCTTGGTGGCCATGTAGCACCGATTGCCCCTGTGACCAGCAAGCCGGATCCGCATTCCGTCCTGAAGGTTGAGCAGGTCGGCCGCCATTTTCAGGGACTGATCGCGCTGGAAAAGGTCGATTTTGAGCTGAAGCCGGGTATGATCCTTGGTCTGATCGGTCCGAATGGTGCGGGTAAATCAACACTCATCAACTGCATTTCCGGCGTGGTGCCGGCCTCTTCCGGGCGGGTTCTGATTGATGGCGTGGATGTGACTTCGGTTCCGGGCTACAAGGTGCCATTCATCGGCCTTGGACGCACCTATCAGAATATCCGCCTGTTCAGGAACCTGACCGTACTGGAAAATGTGGCGGTTGCAGCATATGCGGTCGCGCGCAGGCAGGATGATCCCTATGCCCTTGCCATGGGCTATCTGCAGGAAGTGGGATTGGCCGAATTGCATGCCCATCTGGCAGGCAACCTGTCTTATGGTGCGCAAAGGCGGCTTGAAATTGCCCGCGCATTGGCGCTCCAGCCGCGCTATCTCCTGCTTGATGAGCCAGCCGCCGGCATGAACCCGGTTGAAACCGACGAGCTCATGCAGCTGCTCAACTATATCCGGCATGAATACGGTCTTGGCCTGTTGGTGGTGGAACATGATCTGAAGCTGATCATGCGGCTTTGCGATCAGGTTGTGGTACTCAACAAGGGCCAGCAGATCGCCATGGGCACGCCTGCTGAAATTCAGGCCGATCCGCATGTGATTGAAGCCTATATCGGGCGCAAGAACGCCCGGAAAATCGCCGGGCAACAGACGCCAGACTCGTCGGCATCCATTGCGGCGCAGCCGGTCATGCAATCAATCTGATAAACGACACGAAGGGGACACGAATGAAAAAGACACTCGGGATTTCACTTTTTGCCAGCCTGCTGGCAAGTGTTGCCATTCTTCCGGTCAAGGCCGAGGAATTGCTGGTTGGTCTTGCCACAGCACAGACTGGCGGTCTTGCGCCCTATGACCAGCCATCGCTGAAGGGACTGGAAATGGCGGTTGAGGAAATCAACGCCAAGGGCGGCATTGCCGGCAAGTATCCAATCAAATTGCTGGCCAAGGATACGCGCTCCGATGCGGCACAGACAGCACTTGTCGCACAGGAACTGGTCGATGAGGGCGTCAAGATCGTGATCACGCCTTGCGATGCCGATCCATCCATCGCGGCAGGGCAGATCACCCAGGCGGCCCAGATCCCGACCTTCTCCTTCTGCGCAACCACGCCGACCATGCCGCTCGCCGTTGGCGATTTCATGTTTGGCAATTATCCGGCCGACAATGTGCAGGCTGCGGTTCTTGCCAATTTCGCCCGTGAGCAGGGCTACAAGACGGCCTATGTTCTGAAATCGCCGGACTCTGCCTATACGCTGAAACTGCCGGAATATTTTGCCGAGACCTTCAAGGCCAAGGGTGGCGAGATCGTTGGCGAAGGCACCTACAGCATGGGTCAGCAGGATTTTGGTGCGGAAGTCACCAAGATCAAGGCGCTCAATCCGGCGCCGGATGTCATCATGACCTCTGCCTATGAGCCGGATTTCCCGGCCTTTATCCGCCAGCTGCGCGGCGCGGGCGTCAAGATTCCGATCCTTGGCAGCGACGCTATCGATTCCCCGACCACATTTGGTCTGGGTGAGCTGGTCAATGGCGTCGTGTTCACGACGGCCGGCTTTGCCACTCCGGGAAGCAGCCTTGAAGCCTTCAATGCAAAGTTCAAGGAAAAACATGGTCAGGCACCGGACACGGTTTACATTGCCAATGGCTATGACCTTGGCAAGGTGATCGAGGCGGCCGTGGCAAAGGCCGACAGCACCGATCCGAAGGCAATCCGTGACGCCATTGCCGCGCTTGAGGGCGTTGAAGGCGTGACCGGCCCGATCAGCTATGCCGGTACGCAGGGTATGCCGATGCGTTCGGTTTCGCTGGTAAAAATCAATGATGGCCAGTTGAGCCTGGTCTCGCAGGGTGTGCCGGCCGCAGCCGACATTCCCGCCCCCTGATCATCTTCTGATCTTCCTCCCGCCATTGGGCGGGAGGGTTCCATCCTGTTGAAGTGGCAAGGATTTGCCCGATGATCGATTCATCCAAAGTCAAAGATGGCCCGCTTTTGCTGGTGAAAGGCCTGCGTGTTTCCTATGGCCCGGTCGAGGCTGTGCGGAACATTGATCTGCAGGTCAACAAGGGGCAGATCGTAACCCTGCTTGGTGCCAATGGCGCCGGAAAAAGCTCGACGCTCAATGCGCTGGTCGGTCTGGCAGCCAAGAAAGGCGGTACGGTCACTTTCAACAATCAGGATATAACCGCGCTTTCGACTGAACAGATCGTGCGGCAGGGCATGACGCTGACGCCGGAAGGGCGGCGCATTTTCCCCAATCTGACGGTGGATGAAAATCTGCTTCTGGGTGGGGCCATGCATGCCGGACGGGGCTCGCCAGCCGAGGTGCGCGCGGAAATGCTTGAACGCTTTCCCATCCTGAAAGAGCGATTGCACCAGAAGGCCGGTTCACTGTCCGGCGGCGAGCAGCAGATGCTGGCCATTGCGCGTTCTCTCATGTCTTCGCCGGATCTGTTGCTGCTGGATGAGCCGTCTCTGGGGCTTGCCCCGCAGATTGTTGACCAGATCTTTGAAATGATTGAACGCCTGCGCGAGCAGGGGCTCACCATTCTTCTGGTCGAGCAGAATGTTTCGCTGTCGCTGGAAATTGCCGATGCGGGTTATGTGCTGGCCAATGGTGCGGTTGTCCTGTCCGGTACGGCTGCGCAACTGCGTCATTCCGATGAAATTCAGGGTGCCTATCTGGGTGCGTAACGCTGACTGAGGGTCTTAGAATGCCAACCTTGGACATTTTTCTCCAGCAACTGGTCAATGCCTTGAGTCTGGGCGGCACCTATGCATTATTGGCGCTTGGTCTTGCTGTTGTCTTTTCCATCATGGGGCTGATCAATTTCGCCCATGGCGAACTGATGACGGCAGCCGGATATGGCCTGTGTTTTGCCCTGATCGCCGGCCTGCCATTTGGCTTTGCCATTTTCCTTGGCATTGTTGTCGCCATTGTTCTGGTGCTCTTGATGGAGCGGGTGGCGTTCCGGCCTGTGCGCGGGGCAAGCGCCACGACCCTGCTGCTCACCAGCTTTGCCGTAAGCGCCATTCTGCGTGTCTTGTTCCAGAATTTTGTCTCCGCCCGGCCGCAGGCTGTGCCCATGCCTGCGAGACTGTCCAGCATGATTGAAATTGGTGGCCTGCATATCGGTCTTATCCAGTTCATTTCCATTCTGGTGACATTTCTTGTCCTGATCGCCCTGTCGATCTTCCTGCGTACGACCGTCATGGGACGGGCGATGCGCGCCGCGTCTGAAGATTTCGCCATTGTCCGCCTGATGGGCATCAAGGCAAATGCCGTTGTCGCAACTGCCTTTGCCATTTCGGGCCTGCTTGCCGGCATTGCCGGCATTTTGTGGGTGGCGCAGCGTGGCAGTGTTGATCCCCTGATGGGTTTCCTGCCGGTTCTGAAAGCCTTTATCGCAGCCATTATCGGCGGCCTTGGCAGCCTTTCCGGCGCAGTCGCCGGTGGTTTTCTGCTGGGCTTTATCGAAGTCTTTCTGCAGGCCTATCTGCCGGAATCCATGCTTGGCTATCGCGACGCCTTTGCCATCCTGATCGTCATTGCTGTGCTGTTGATGGCGCCACAGGGACTGCTTGCCCGCAAGGTGACGGTGAAGCTATAGGCTGAGGAAGGTCCGGTTTCGTCCAGAACTGCAGGAAACAACATGTCAGAGCAATCCGGTTTTCGTAAGATCCGAATTGCTCTGAAGCAATGCTTTCAGTCATGAAAGCGATGGTTGTTGCCTGACGATCCGGTGCCTTACATTTCAAGACCGGCCTTGCGGCTTTCAATGGTTGAGATGATGTTGAAGCCGATGGTGCGGAACGGTTCCGGTGCAATCCAGTTTGCCGTGCCCATGGCGGAGGTCATTCTGGCATGATCGCCCTTGCCAAGCATGAGCTCGGCCAGATGGCGCCCAAGCATTGTGCCTTTGGTAATGCCGCTGCCATTGCAGCCGCCAGAGGCATAGAGGCCATCCTCCACGCGGCCCCACCATGGCGATCCATTCATGGTAAAGGCGGTTGTGCCTGCCCACATATATTCAAACTGGACGCCACGCAGATTGGGCCAGCGTCGTTCAAATCTGTCCTTGAGCTTGGCATGGGCTTCTTTAGCGTCAAGCTCGGCCTCATGCGCATAAAGGCTTCTGACCATCAGCCGGTTGCGGCCAATGCGCCGCAATGTTGTGCCCAGCCGGTGTGATGGCAACAGGCCCCATGCCGGGGATTCCCCGAGCTCTCCAAGCCGGTCATCAGGAATCTCCCCGGTTATGGCGGCATAGGTATAAATGGTTGCCATTCGTGATTTCAGATAGCCAAACTTGCGGATGAAGGCGTTGGTCGCAAAGGCGACATTCCTGCATTTGACGACACCATTGGCCGTCTCAAGCACCCAGCCATCCCGCTTGCACAGTTTCAGCACGGGCGTGTTTTCATAAAGTGCAATATCCTTGGGCAGGGCATCGGCAAGGCCACGGATAAGGGCTGCAGGTTGCAGCAGCCATGTATCGCTCATAAACAGGCCAAAGCGATAATAGGCGCTGCCGATACGGCGATGAATATCTTCACGCGACAGGACGGTATGCGCGATCTGATTGACGCGGGCAACTTCCGCGACATTGCGCAGCGATGCTTCACCGCGTTCTGTTGCGGCAGCGCGGATCGAGCCAACCTGCTGCATGTCGCAGTCGATTTTGTTGTCCCGAATGATCTGCATCAGCCATTCAAAGGCTTCGGTAAAGAAGCCGGACTGAATGCGCGCCTTGTCGGCCATTTCGATCGAGGCATTGCGCGGCAGAACATCTGCGCCGGTAAAACCGGAATTGCGGGCGGAGGAGCCTTCGCCAACCGTCGTCGCCTCAAGCACTGCAATGGTCGCATCAGGGGCAAGTTCACGCAAACGGCGCGCGATCGCCAGTCCTGTATAGCCAGCGCCGATAACCGCATAGTCAACCGAAATGTCCTGATTGAGTGCAGGCCGCGGCTGGCGGGCTGGCAGCATTGCATTCCAGCCACATTGATGGGTGTAATGGGGATAGGTCAGCTTTTCCATTGTTGTGCCCGCATGGTTTCGGGATGGCGCCGTGCACACCATCCCGATCATTTCTGTTAATCCTTGAAGTGGGTTTGTTCTGTCAGCAGCGGTCCCAGCGACATCGAGCCCTTGAGGTCATAGCCCCAATCAAGCTTGTCGTTGCGGATCCAGACCTGTGCTGTTTCCGTCACCGGAACTGCACATACATCAGCAACAATCAGCTTTTGTGCCTCCTGCCAGAGTGCAATCTGTTTTTGCGGATCGGTCTCGGTGCGGGCCTCTTCAATCTGCTTGTCGGCGACCGAACAATGACTGAAATTCGTTACCTGTCCCGGCGCTCCAATCGCGCTGTTGGAGTGATAGAATTGCGTCAGATAGGTGTCGGCGACCGGAAAACGGGCAGCGCCATAATCCACGATTGGGTTCAGATCCTTGCGGATCATCTGATGCCAGGTTGCATGCTCAACCGGCTCAAGCTCAAGCTTGATCCCCGCCTTGGCAAGCTGGGCCTGCAACAGCTGATCCATGGTCGCATAGCTTGGCATCTGGCTGGAGATCATCTTGATGGTCAGGCCATCAGGATAGCCTGCTTCAGCAAGCAGTTCCTTGGCCTTTTCGATATTGGTCTCGACAAGTCCCGGATCGGGATTGAAGCCCAGATTGTTGGACGGGATGACCGATTTGGCGACACGGGTGAAGTCGGAGCTACGGAATTCAGCGATCTCTTTTGGATTGATCGCATAGGCAAGCGCCTGCCTGACCCGGATATCGTCAAATGGTTTCTGGTTGCGATTGATGTGGATGACAGTCAGCTCAGCCGGATCAAAAATATCAACGACGGTGCCCGGCATCTGTTTCATGCGTTCAAGCCAGCGCTTGTCGGTCGTGCCGGCGGACACGTCAATTTCACCGGCGGTAAAAGCAAGATCACGGCCGGCAGGTGCATTGAGCAGACGATAGGTGACCTTTTCGATCTTTGGCTTGCCGCGGAAATATTTGTCATGAGCAGTGAAATGGACGGCAACACCCGGCTCAACCGACTCAAACTGGAAGGGGCCAAAGCCGACAGGATTGCGGGTGAAGCCTTCACCGCGCTCTTCATAGGCCTTCTTGCTGATGATGAAACCACCGGAATAGTTGGTAAGCAGGCCCAGCAGGCTTGGAACCTGATTATGCAGGGTGATGCGGACAGTATATGGATCAAGTGCCTCAACGCTCTTGATGGCTTTGTAATCGCTGGCAAAAGCCGAGCGATTTGGGTCTGCAGCCTTTTCCAGACTGAAAACGACATCCTCGGCCGTGACTTCGCCATAGCCATGGTGCCACTGCACGCCGGGGCGCAGTTTGAAGGTCCAGACCAGCTTGTCGTCCGATGCCTCCCAGCTTTCGGCAAGATCGCCTTCGATCAATGCCGGATCGGTTGAACCTGGCGCGAACCTGACCAGCCCGCCAAAAATCCACGCAACAAGCGTGCGATCCGACGTGCTTGAGGCAAAATGCGGATCAAGATTGCCAATATCGGCAGCCGCAGCACCAAGCTTCAGCTCGGTCTTGGCGGCAAAAGCCTGAGGCGCTCCCAGCACGGTGAAAGCCATGAGCGCGAAAAGGAGTGGCGGTGCCATGATGCTTTTAAGTTTCATGATCGTTCCCTCTATTGCAGTTTGTTGGCCTAAGATTTGGCAAGTGCCTGAAACAATTTGGAAAAGCCTGTTTGTTCCAGACGGTGGATTGCTGAGATGATCTGATCTTTTGCGGCTTCATCCAGACTGACACGCGCAATGTTTCTGAATTTCTGCACAACCTGATCCCAACTCATGGGATTGGCCACATCGCCGAGCGGATGATGGATGATGAGCTCTTCATCGCCGTCCCCCTGATTGATCACCACGCGGGCAGGGGTTTGCACGGGAAAGACGGTGGCGAAATCGGGGCTGGCTTCCAGTTCAATCCGGCTGGCGAGCGCAAGAATTTCCGGATCCTCAAGATTGGCCGGATCGACTGGCTGCAGCGCATGCGCACCGCGCAGGGCCGCAAGTGCGCAGGAGAAATAGAAACTGTATTGGCCGCCTTCGAGCGTTTTGGGCTTGCGCTCATTGGCAAGCCGCAGCGCTTGCGGAAAGGTTTCGATACGCAATTTCCGGATCGGCTTGCCGTCACGGCGCAGCTTCAAAATGGCGTCAATGGCGGCATGCATATAGCGGCAGCAGGCATAGGGCTTGAGATAGCATTTCTGTAATTCCCACACTTGCCCAAGCTGGGCAAAGAGAATTGTCGGGTCATAGCGCTGTTCATTATCAAGCAAGTCAATCGGCCCGGTGGCACCTGCCTTGGCGCGATAGGCGCCGGTAATGCCTGCCACGACAGCTGGGGGGATGCCTTCCTTTACCGTGCTGCCCTGAAATTTCGATGTTCCCGACGGGAATATGATCGGGCCTTCGGAACCGGCAATGGCCAAGGCATGCGCCATCTTTTCCGCGTCCAGCTTAAGCAGGCGTCCGCAAGCTGCCGCCGCGCCATAGCTCACCCAGCGTCCGCTGGAATAGCTTTCAATCGTGCTGGTCGGGCGTGAGGAGGCAATGCGCAGGGCTACATCATAGCCAAGCGCAATGGCATCGAGAATGTCATTGTCCGCTGCATTGATGGCCTGGCCAACCGCAAGAGCTGCCGGAATGACACCCGCACCAGCATGGCCTGCGGCACCGCGATGGCCATCATCAATATCAAGCGCGCTTGCTGCCGCACTGTTGGCCATGGCAGCCCCTGTAACACTCAATTGCGTGCCGGTGAGCCAGACCTGAGCCTTGCCGGGGCCATAGGCCTCAATGGCCGCCTGCCGTGCCGCCGTGGCAAGCTGCGAATGCAGCCCCGCCGCGGTAGCCCCCATCAGATCAAGCAACAGCAGTTCAATCGCTGCACGCGTTTCCGGTGTCAGCGCGCCTTCGGGATGATTGGCGACAAATTCAGCAAGTTTAGTGAGGGCATGCATGTCCAGATGACTCCAAGCTAGCTCGCCATGCGAATGAAATGACCTTCTGCCGCCATGCTCCAGCGTGCAGGCTGCGGGATATAGCCAACAGGTTTGAGTGGACTGATCGGTGGTGCGGTATCATCAGGAAGACGCCGGTTGAGACCGCGCTGGTCAGGATGGGTGATGGGGATGGCAGACAGCAGGCGCTGCGTATAGTCGTGGCCGGGCCGGCCGATCACGTCATCACGCGGTCCGATTTCCACGATCTCGCCAAAATACATTACCGCAATGCGGTTGCAGATGCGCTCGACCGCCGCCATGTCATGGCTGATGAACAGATAGGATATGCCGAATTCTTGCTGCAGGTCGATCATCAGATCGATGATCTGGCCCTTGATGGCGACATCCAGCGCCGATACGGCCTCGTCGGCAATGATGAGACGCGGCGACATGGCAAGCGCTCGCGCGATGCAGATACGCTGGCGCTGTCCGCCTGAAAATTCATGCGGCAGGCTGGAGGCACGTTTGGGGTCAAGGCCGACGCGCTCCATCAACCATTCCATCTTCTGCTGCGCAGCAATGCCGGTTTCCAGGCCATGCACTTTCATGGGCTCCATGATCGCCGAGCCAATGGTCTGGCGCGCATCCAGCGATCCGAACGGGTCCTGGAAGATCATCTGCACCTGCCGTTTCATCGACGAAAGGCTTTTGCGGTCGTGATAATTGATGGTTTCGCCATTGATGGCGATCCGGCCGTCATGAACGGGGGCAAGATTGATGATCGCCTTGCCAATGGTGGATTTGCCTGAACCGGATTCACCCACCAGCCCCAGCGTTTCGCCCGCGTCGATGGTAAAGGACACATTCTCGACCGCGTGGATGACGCCTTTGGTGCGCCCCAAAAGGCCCCCGTGTACCGGAAACCTGACTGTCAGCCATCGACTTCAAGCACAGGCGTCGTCGTGCTTGGCATGATGGGGGCCTCGACGGGACGCGCCGGAATCTTGTTGTCCTTGAGTTTGCCCACCAGACTTGGCGCGGCTGCAATCAGGCTGCGCGTATAGTCATCCTTGGGGTTGCTGAAGATCTCCCTGACCGATCCCTGTTCAATGACGCGTCCATGCCGCATGACCAGCACGTCATCGGCAACTTCGGCCACAACGCCCATATCATGCGTGATGAACAGAACGGCAGTGCCGGTTTCCCGCTGCAATTCCTTCAGCAGTTGCAGGGTTTGCGCCTGCACGGTCACATCAAGCGCGGTCGTGGGTTCATCGGCAATGATCAGATCCGGATTGCAGGCCAGTGCCATTGCAATCATCACACGCTGGCGCATGCCGCCTGAAAATGTATGCGGATATTGATCGATGCGCTGTTCGGGATCCGGAATGCGCACCTTGCGCAACAGTTCCAGAACGCCTTCGCGGAGTTCCTTGCCCTTGAGTTTCTTGTGGATCTTCAGGACTTCGCCAATCTGCGCTCCGATCGTTTGCACCGGATTGAGTGAGGTCATAGGCTCCTGAAAGATCATGCTGATCTTGCCGCCGCGAACCTCGCGCATTTCCTGTTCCGGCAGGCTGAGCAGATCCAGTTGCCCAAGCTTGACCACACCTTCTGCCTTCGCAATGCGCTCTGGCAGAAGACGCATGATGGCAAGGGATGTAACACTCTTGCCAGAGCCGGATTCGCCAACCAGTGCCAGTGTCTTGCCCGGCATGATCTGGAAGCTGATACCGTGGACGACCGGATTTCGCGCAAAGGAAATCCTGAGATCCTGAACAGTGATTGCAGGCTGAACCGTCATTAGCTGGCATCCTTCAGTCTTGGATCAATGGCATCGCGCAGTCCGTCGCCGATCAGGTTGAGCGCAAGCACGAGGATGAGAATGGCCAGGCTTGGATAGAGCGCCAGATGGAAGGAATTGAGAATATTGTCGAAACCTTCGCGCACCATGCCACCCCAGGTCGGAGTGGGCGGGGCAAGGCCAAGTCCTATGAAGGCCAGCGAGGCCTCGGTGCGCACGGCCGTTGCCATCCAGAGCGAGGCCATGACCATGATTTCAGGCAGGATGGCCGGCAGGATATGGCCAAACAGGATGCGTCTGTTGGAAAAATCCATGGCATGGCAGGCCTGCACATATTCGCGGTTGCGCTGGGTCAGGACACCAGCGCGAGCAATGCGCGCGAAGGCCGGAATTGCGGTAAAGGCAATGGCGATGACAATATTGGTCAGCGTGGCGCCCATCAGTGCCACAAGCGCCAGCCCGAGAATGAGCGATGGAAAGGCCAGCACCACATCCATGATCTGCATCACGACAATATCGGTCTTGCGTCCGACATAGCCGGCGATCATGCCAAGGAACGAGCCGACAACCAGCGCCAGGACAATGGCAAGAAAGCCGATCGTCAGCGAGTAGCGTGCGCCATAAAGCAACCGGGACAGGATATCGCGCCCGAACTGGTCGGTGCCCAGCAGATGTTCCGCACTGGGTGGGGCGAGATAGAGCAGGATGTTCTGTTCATTTGGATCATAGGGTGCAAGCAATGGGGCAAAAATCGCGCACAGAATGAGTGCGAGCACGATCGTCACGCCAAGCCATGTGAACAGATCCAGTCGCCGCAGCAGACTCCATCGGGTTTGCGTGCGTGGTGTTGTGGTTGAATCACGTGTGATCACTGTCATTTGTATGTTACCCGTGGATCGAGGAAGCCATAGGTCAGGTCGGTCAACAGGTTCACCACGACGACCATGAAAGTGTAGATGACAATCATGCCTTGCAGCAGCGTGTAGTCACGTTGGGTCAGGGCGGTGAGGATGAGCTTGCCGAGGCCCGGACGGGAGAAGACGATTTCCGTCAGCACAGAATTGCCGATCAGAATGCCGAGATAGAGTCCAACGACGGTGGTGATCGGGATCATGCAGTTGCCAAGCGCATGACGCCAGATGACGGCGCTTGCAGAGGCGCCCTTTGCCTTGGCCGTGCGGACATAGTCCTGATTGAGCACTTCGAGCATGGCCGAGCGCGTAACGCGCGTAATATAGGCCATCATGATCAGGGCAAGGGAAATGGTGGGCAGCGCCATTTGTCTGAGGCGGTCCATGAGCCCGTCGCCGCCGCCAGAGCTGATGACCGGAAACCAGCGTAGCTTGATGGCGAAAATCATCAGCAGAATGATCGCGGCGACAAAGGCCGGCAGCGAAAGGCCAATCAGCGAGACCAGACGCAGAATGAGATCCGCCGGCTTGTTGCGTCGCACGGCCGCCCATACGCCGGCGGGAACCCCCAGAATGACGCCAAGGGCAAGCGAGGCAATCGTCAGTTCCATGGTGTAGGGCAGGACGTTCATGATCTCGGCGGTGATCGGGCGGCCGGTGATCATGGATGTGCCAAGATTGCCCTGCAGCACCCCAAGCATGAAATCGGCATATTGCACGATGATCGGCTTATCGAGGCCGAGTTTCTGGTTCAGTGCTGCAATGCTTGCCGGGCTTGCCTGATCGCCAAGGATGACGAGCGCCGGATCGCCCGGCAAAACGCGAACGAGCACGAAAACCAGCGTCAACACGCTGAAGAGCGTGAAGATGGCAAAGCCCATTCGTTTGACAAGAAATGACACCATGCTTTTCCTCGCCGCAAACACATGATGGGGGAGCATGGCAAAGACGCTTTCCAATGATCCATGGCGGATCAAAGTCATCCCTGAATCCTCCTCCCTCAATTCAGGATCGTGCGCTTTGTTGAATGACAACGAAAATTGTGACAAAAGTCAATATATTCCTTTAATTGGAATGAAATTTGATATTCATTCCAATAATTAGAATTTTGAGGTGAACTGTGACCAGTCATGCTTCAAGCAATGCAGTGCGCGCGCTGGATATCCTCATTGTGCTGGGCGAGGCAGGTGCTGAGGGCTTTGCATTGGCAGAAATTGCCGAGCGCATTGGCGAAGCAAAGCCTGCCGTGCATCGCAGTCTGGTCTCGCTGCTGATAAAAGGTTTTGCCGAGCCAGCAGGCAGGCATGGCTATTACCGGCTTGGCCCGGCAATTCCGACCCTGGCCAGAGGTCAGGCTCGGCTTGAGCCGCTGATTGCAAAATTCAGGCCCGGCATGACGGAATTTGCGCGGCGCAGCGGCCACACAGTTTACATGATGGTGCAGGCCGGGATTGATGCGGTTTGCGCCGAGATGGTTACCCGCTTTCCCGATCGGCAATTTACCATGGGCGTTGGCGGGCGTGTTCCGATGGGGGTTGCGGCGGGCAGTGTCGCCCTCATGTCGATCATGCCGGAAGCGGAATGTCTTGCGCTGCTTGAAACCAATGCACAGCGCTATCTTGCCCATCCTTCGGTACAATATGTCGATAAACACGTCGTTCTGTCGCAGATAGAGGATGCGCGGCGGCGCGGCTATGCTGTCAACATGGCCTATTATCTGCCGGGGGAAGGGGGGCTTGGCCTGCCTGTGCGCGCGTCCAATCCTTATGAGGTCAATACGGCAATCTCGTTCACGGCCCCGCTTGAAATGATGACAGAAGACTGGTTGCCGAAAATCATCGATGAATTGCGTGACTGTCTGGGGGATGCCGTCTGGTCGTGACTGCGGCGCGCCACGGTTCCGTCTCTTGAGGAAGCGGATTCGAGCAAACACAATGACCAAACAATCTGGCTGAAGGATTTAATTGACTACTCAATGGCATCCCATGTCTGGATGCAGATGTCATGTTTCATGTCATGAGGATGATTAGAACGGTTTCAGCAGATGAAGTCACGGCACTGTGTTCTAGGCGCTGCCACGGACTTCAGTTCCTGCGAGAACATTCCCTGTATCCGGACAGTCGACATCATGTACTGATTGGCAATCCAGCGTAAGATCTGCCCGTGTCTGGAGGCGGATAGGTGTCATTTGCGAATATATTGCCGCCGGATTTGCCTGAATAGCCGCGGAGAAAGAGGTCTTGGGTGACAACTGCCGCGGAGATATGGATATGCCGGCTTGGTCTCAACTGAGGCAGTGATGAATAAATTATATATTTAAGATTTTTTATACTATGTGAATTTCTTGTACATTATAAATTATGATAAAAAGTGTATTTTTTTAATGATCATCTTCTCGCTATATATGTTAAATGCTAAAGCGTCTCGCGCATTGGTCTTCAATGATATAATGGATCAGTTATGAACTCACTGGTTTTTGGTTATAGAAACCGCAAATCATATAAGTCTACGACAGATTATAATCAGAGTCCGGCAGTGCATCTGAAATATCGTCCTGATATTGACGGGTTGCGCGCTATCGCCGTGATGGCAGTTGTGATCTTTCACGCCTTTCCTGAACTGTTGCCAGGTGGTTTTATTGGAGTCGATATCTTTTTAGAGCCCGACTCAAAATTTCATTTTTGCGATACGCCTCGTCATTCGCCTGATTGAGGAGATGAGCATCCAAGCTTGTGA
>NZ_JBHSEL010000119.1:0-53869 GCF_042653845.1 Daeguia caeni
ATCGCTGCGGTCAGCGAGGTCTTGCCATGGTCAACGTGGCCAATCGTGCCAATGTTGACGTGGGGTTTGGTACGTTCAAACTTGCTCTTTGCCATCGCCGTTCTTCTCTCGTCTACTAGAACCGCCTGCGCGCCAGTCCGAACCTTCCGAACTGGCTGTAATGTCCAGAAACGGAACGGCGAACCGTCCGTCAAATTGTCCTTACACGCCTATCCGCTCGCGGTAATTGGAGCGGGTAGCGGGAATCGAACCCGCGTATTCAGCTTGGAAGGCTGCTGCTCTACCATTGAGCTATACCCGCACACTCAAGACCCTGATCCGACAGTGGTGGAGGGAGTTGGATTTGAACCAACGTAGGCATAGCCAACGGATTTACAGTCCGTCCCCTTTAACCACTCGGGCATCCCTCCGGATATCACTATCAGCAGAGTCGAGCGACTAGGCATTTTCGCGGTGTTCCGAGTGAACCGTCCGGCTCAGTCGTCGTTCCGCGATGGCCTTATGACGATATGCGCTTTCGCTGTCAACAGGGTAAAATAGAAAAGAATGGTTATCTGTCCACAGCTTGCGAAAAGTTTCAGGGAAAACCGGATCCGACCAGGGCGCCTTGCCTGTATTTTTCTGCGTGTTCTGCCCTGTAGCTTCATGGATGACGCACAAACAAATTCGCTGAAGCGAATCTATCTTCCAGCGCGCTATGGCGCTATAAGCTGCCTATGACTGATCAGAATTCACCACGTTCCGCCAAAGATACCCATTATGCGCGCCTGCGCCGCCAGCATCGCGACCAGAAGGCCGCGGCCGAAGGCAAGGCACCGCGCCGGCCACAGCGTCCGGCTATCGCCGGCAGCACTGTCCCTGAAGGCACTGTGCGCCTTTACGGGCTGCATACGGTTCGCGCGGCGGTTGAAAACCCGGAGCGCAGGATCCTGCGCATGCTTGCCACGCGCAATGCCTTTGGACGGCTTGAAATAGGCGAAATCGATCAGTTGCCTTTCCCGGTTGAAATCGTTGAGCCACGCGCAATCGACAGGGAAACCGGCTCGGATGCCGTACATCAGGGCGTCATGATCGAAGCCCTGCCCTTGCGCGCGAAACGTCTTTCCGAACTGAAGGATAGTCCGCTTCTTCTTGTGCTCGATCAGGTCACTGATCCGCATAATGTCGGCGCGATCATGCGCTCGGCGGTTGCATTTGGCGCAGGTGCGCTGATTACCACCAGCCGACACAGCCCGCAGGAAACCGGCGTTCTGGCCAAATCCGCCTCAGGCGCGCTGGAAATGATTTCGCATATTGAAGTGCGCAATCTGGCCGAGGCAATCCAGGAATTGCACGCGCTCGGCTTCCAGACCATCGGACTTGATTCGGAAGGCCCGCTCGAAATGGAAGCAACCCTTGCCAGCGACCGCATTGCGCTTGTTCTTGGCGCTGAAGGTAAGGGATTGCGGCAAAAAACCCGCGAAACCGTGACAGCTCTTGCCCGGCTCGACATGCCGGGCGCCATCAAGTCGCTCAATGTCTCGAATGCAGCCGCGATTTCGCTTTATGCGGCAGAGCGCTATTTGCGCAATCGTGGCTGATTCGGCCCGCGAATCACGCAGTGGCAATATAGGTCCTGATTTCCTCGGCTTCGCGCTCGACATCTTCGATGCGCCGTTTGACCACGTCACCGATCGAAATGATTCCGACCAATTTGCCATTTTCCTCAACTGGCATGTGGCGGAATCGGTTTCGGGTCATGATTTCCATGACCTGATTGATCGTATGGCGCTCGTGACAGACCTGCACCTTTCTGGTCATGACTTCCGAAACAGGGAGATTGAGAGCCTCGGCCTTTTTCATACCCAGCGCGCCGACAACATCACGTTCGGAAAGAATACCGAGGATGCGTCGCGAATCATCACATACGACCAATGCGCCGATTCGATGCTGGTTCAAGACCGCTACGGCCTGACTGAGCGTATCGGTCGGGGCGATCACAACGACATCCCTGCCCTTGGCTTCGAGAATCGATCTTACCGTCATTCCCTACTCCTCCGAAAAGCGCCGGTTCGTTTACGAACCGCGTCCATGCAGCTCCCCGCTGCATTCCGGATGGTGCGCCTTGATTGCCCACAATGCAAGGGCGCAATCACCCCGCACTTCTGGCACCTGCCGGAGGCATGTCCTGCTCAGCGTCGCAGCAGTACGGCATCATAACTGCGCGGGCGATCAAGCAAGGATATGCCGAAGAAGCCGGCAACGAAGCCGCCAATATGCGCCTGCCAGGCAATGGAGGAATAATCCTGACCTTCTGAATAGAGACCGGTGGCGATATTGATGATGAACCAAAGGCCGACAAAGACGAGAACGGTGCGCAGGCGCAGCGTCAGACTGACCGGCAGGACGGGGCCGGCAAATTCCGAACGCCGGCCAAATTCCACGCGGCGAAAACCGAAACGCGCCGCAGCGCCCATCATGCCGGAAATTGCGCCCGACGCCCCGACAAGTGGCGTCGTGCTATCGGGATAGATGATGATATGCGTCAGACCAGCAACAACCGCTGTCAGAATCCAGAAAATGACAATGCGTCCCGCACCGATTCGGCCAGCCAGAGGCGAACCGAAGGCGGCAAGCCAGATCATGTTGACGACAATATGCGCAATACCGCCATGCATGAAGGAATAGCTGATGAGCGTGAACAGTGTTGCCGGATCGGTAAAACCACCAGCTAGGGTAAAGCGCGCCGGGATGATTGCAAAATTGGCGATGAAACGGAAATCGGCATCCGGCGTCGCGATACGGGTCTGATAGACATAGACGGCGACGCAAAGCCCGATCAGGACCAGAATCACACTGGGTATGTTAAAGACCGGCTCTCTGCCCCCCTGATTGCCTGTCCTGTAGGGTGAACCCGGTTGTGTTCCATTCATGGGGAGTCCTCAATTAACCCGATCACATGTCAGCCATTCGGTTCGGCCAGTTTCCAAGACTAGGGCGCGAATGGTTACAAATAAAGTCTGCTGACAATTTGTCCGCCTTGTCCCGCATGTGCGCCGTGTTCATGACAGAAACCGAAGCAATCACAAAAATGATTTATTTTCATAATCTTACGCAAAATTTCTGTTACCTTGAATCATTCTGCGCCTGTCAACGGTTAACGGATATTAACCTTAATTTCAAAGCGTGGTGGAACTGGTACGGCTGACACTGGAATCAGCGCCCTTAATGATATCTTAATAGGCCGGAAAGACGGACTGCCCGATCTGGCAGGCGAAACGGCTGATCATGAAACATCCGAGCACGATTGCGATTTTCAACGAATGGCAACGTCTGGCGTTCAACGCCGGACAGGGTGGTTTTGCGGTTCCAGCCCGTGCATCCATTGAGCCAAGAAAACTTGGCCGTCATCTGGCTGATCTCTTCATCGTCGAATCCGTCACAGACAGCGCCGGAACCACCTTCCGCATTGCCGGCACCAGGATCTGCACGCTTTATGGGCGCGAATTACGCGCAAGCCCCCTGTCATCCCTCTGGCCAGATCGTGACCGCCCTGCCCTCAATGAGATGATCGACACGGTCAATCGTCTTGGCATTCCTGCCCTGAGCATGCATCAGGGCATCACCGTGTCATCGCGCTGTGTCAGTCTGGAACTCCTGCTTGCGCCGCTTACCAAGAATGATGGACAGATCTGCCTTCTCGGCTGTCTCGTCGCGCTCGACCAGCAGGCAGGGGCTGCCTTTGATCCGGTCGTGGTCAATCACCTGCAGGCCATTGAGCCGCTTGCACCGGATCTGCTTCTCAATCCGGCAAAACCTGTAAAAGCGGTGCCAAGCGTCAAGTTTACCCGCCGCGCGCCCCGCCAGAACACGGCCACAGCCCTTGCGCGCGAGCCGGTTGAACGACCGAGGCTGCGCATCATCACTGGCGGCAAGGCCTGATCCTGCGGGAATTCAGCCAGAAAGAACAGTTGAAAAAAAAGCCTCATCCCGAATCGAATCAAATGGATAAGGCCTTTTGTTGAAAATGTGATTCAGCTTGCCGTCAGACCGGCTCCACGCCGCGCATGAAGATCTTGCCCTTTTCGACATAATGATCTGCCGAGGCGCGTAATTTTTTGAATGTCGCCTCATCCAGCTCACGTACAAGGCGTGCCGGTGTGCCCACAATCAGCGAATTGTCCGGAAATTCCTTGCCTTCTGTCACCAGCGCGCCGGCGCCGACGATCGAATTCCTGCCGATCCTGGCACCATTGAGAATGATCGCGCCCATGCCGATCAGCGTATTATCGCCGATAATGCAGCCATGCAGCATGGCCTTGTGTCCAATGGTGCAACCCTCGCCGATGGTGAGGGGAAAGCCCATATCGGTATGCATGACGCAATGTTCCTGCACATTGCTGTTGCGACCGATGGTGATGGGTTCATTGTCGCCACGCAGGACCGAGCCATACCAGAAGCTGACATTCTCTCCGATCACAAGTTTGCCGATCAGCACGGCATCCGGGGCAATCCAGTTGCTTGCCTGATCCGCAAATTGCGGCTTGTGACCATTATAGCTGTAGATTGGCATGTCTTCCTCCGCGCCCACCGATTCAGTCAGGTGCAGTTTATGCGACTGGATCCGCTTTGTGCAAAGCCAAAAGAAAATGCCCTCTTCGCCATCGCGAAAAGGGCATCTGTCTGTCTCGCTTGGTCGGCTTACAGATCCACGTCGAGGATCGCCATCGAGAAATTGTAGGACAGTTCCCCTTCATCCTCGTCCTTGTAGATCAGCCCCAGAAACTCATCATTCAGATAAAGTTCTGCCGAATCATTCTTGCGCGGACGCGCCTTGACCTGCAGGTTCGGATTATTGAAAGTCCGTTTGAAATAAGCATCCAGCTTCTTGATTTCTTCGGGTTTCAACCGGATTCTCCTAATAGATAACCTGAAAGCAATCCTCTTTCTCGCTCATCGAGATAGCCGCTTTCATTACTGATTTGCCGCGCTTCGGCTGGAAAGCCTGATGCTTTCGCTGCTGCGTTCGGTTCCGGTGTATTGCACCCGGCAATGTGCGAAGTAAACCCCGCCGGCCAGGCTTTTTCTGCACAACACGGTGTACACAGATATAGGAAACCGTCTGGCAAAATCCAGATCAGCGCAGAAAGTGCTGCTGCTTTCTGCGCGGACCAGTTTCAGATACCTTCGCCGAGAAGCTGGTCCATGACGCGAGCCGGTTCAGCACAGCCCGTCTCGCCAATGATCTTGGCCGGAACGCCTGCAACCGTGACATTATTGGGCACCGGCTTCAGGACGACAGAACCAGCCGCGATCTTTGAGCAATGGCCGACCTCGATATTGCCGAGAATCTTGGCACCTGCGCCAATCAGCACGCCATAGCGGATCTTCGGATGACGGTCGCCACTGGATTTGCCCGTGCCGCCCAGTGTGACACCGTGCAGAATGGAGACATTGTCCTCAATCACCGCCGTCTCGCCAATGACCACGCCGGTTGCATGATCAAAGAACAGGCCGCTGCCGAATTTGGCCGCCGGGTGAATATCCGTCTGGAAGACAGAGGATGAACGGCTCTGCAGATAATAGGCAAAGTCGCGCCGGCCATTATGATAGAGCCAATGTGCAAGGCGATGCGTCTGAATGGCGTGGAAGCCTTTCAGATAAAGCACCGGATCCATGAAACGGCTATAGGCCGGATCACGATCATAGACCGCCTGAATGTCCACGCGCAGTTCCTGCGACCATTCCGGACGTGCGCCAGCCATTTCGGCAAAGGCCTGACGCAGAATTTCAGCGCTCACATCCGCATGGCCGAGGCGTTCGGAAATGCGGTGAATCACTGCTTCTTCAAGCGATGGCTGATTGAGAATCGTCGTATAGATGAATGAGGCGAGAACGGGATCCCGTTCGGCCGCTTCATTTGCTTCCGCGCGTATTGCATGCCAGATTGGGTCAACCTGCCCCAATGCTGTATTTGCTGGCGCCGTCTTGCGAACGGACATTGTCAAACTCCATAGCTTTCACCGCTGCATGCTGTTGCCATAAGGCAGGCCGGAACGGAACGGCGATATTTGGTTCACAACATAACCGAAAATGGCAAGCCTTGACACTCGGAATTCATGCTTGCCGGTTTGTTGTCATCAAAGCGGATTTTCCGCCAGAAATTCAAGAACACCCTTTTTATAGACCTTGTCGCCAACTGCAAGCATGTGGTCACGCCCGGGAATTTCCAGCGCGCGGCCATTGGGCAACAGATCCGCCAGTTCCTGCGCATCCCCGGCAATGTCATCGGTCGTCCCCACGGCAACCAGAACCGGCTGCATGATGCGTGCAATGGCGGCGGCTGGCACCAGTTCCTTTGATGTCATCACACATGCAGCCAGGGCAAGCCGGTCACTCTTGGTCTGATCGGCAAATTTGCGGAACATCTGGCCACGCGGATGGGTAATGGTCGCCGGATCATCGGCAAGCAAGGCCGCCTCGATCGGTTCCCAGTCGCCTGCTCCTGTCACCATGCCAATGCCAAGCCCGCCAAAAACAAGGCTGTGCACGCGCTCAGAATGTTCCAGCGCAAGGAAGGCAGAAATGCGTGCGCCCATGGAATAGCCCATGACATAGGCCTTTTCGATGCCAAGATGATCAAGCAGGGCTGCGGCGTCGCCGGCCATCTGGCTTGGCGTATAATCGTCACGGTCATGACTCTTGGTCGACAGGCCATGGCCACGATTGTCGATGGCAATGACGCGATAGCCAGCCTCGGTCAGGACGCGGAACCAGCCCGGCGAAACCCAGTTTACAAGGCTTGACGATGCAAAACCATGAATGAGCAGGACCGGATCACCCGCGCCATCCTGGCGATAAGCCAGACGAAAGCCATCGTGGTCAAAATACTCGATATCGAACGCACCCAACGCACTTACCCTTTGCAGTCTTTTCATTTCGCAGCACAGGCACCGCAGATAACACGATGCAGCGCCTTGCCACCAACGCTTAAGCCAATTTTTCTGGCGGTTCCAGCATTGAGTTCCACGACAAAAGCCGCCGGCCCACCGGAAGATATGATCGCTTCGGAAAATGGCACCGCGTTTTCATGAATGGCCGTGATATTGCCCTTGGCATCCAGAAACACCATGTCGAGCGGCAATGGCGTATTTTGCATCCACATCATGATCGGACGGCTTATGCCCATCACGAACAGCATGGCACGATTTTGCGGAAAATCGGTACGAAACATCAGGCCGCGCATGCGTGTTTCATTCGTATCCGCAATTTCCACGTCAAATGGCGTCCTGCTGCCGTCACGGCTGACAAGAACAAGCGGCTCACGGTCAACCGGCAGGAGCATCGGTTCCGGCATCCGCGCAGAGGCTGCACAAGCAAACAAGACGCCAAGAAATGCAATTATGATCCTGCCCATGGGTGCCATCCATACTGCGCCTGAAACAGGACGCCATCCGAATTGCCGGTCTGCCTGCCCTGTCCTGCCTGCAGCTTTCGGCGTATCTCAAGGCTTATTGCAGTATGCAAGCGTCAGGCAGAATGCAAATCAACAAAATGCGGCGAACATGTTCGCAGCCATGCAGATTCTTGAAATGACCGGTTAGAAGCTGCCAGTCAATGCGAGACCGGCATGACCGTGCCGATATCCGGGTGAATTTCGGCGGCCATCAGCCCCTTTTCACCCGCGCCATAGCGGATCAGTACAACCTGTCCGGGGCGCAGTTCCATCATGCCAAAACGGCGCAGTGTTTCCATGTGGATGAAGATGTCTTCCGTGCCTTCGCCACGGGTCAGGAAACCAAAGCCCTTTGTGCGGTTGAACCACTTGACGATCACCCGCTCCAGACCGCTCGATGGCGTGACGACCACATGGGTGCGCTGTGGCGGCAGTTCGGACGGATGCACGGCTGTCGACGTGTCCATCGACAGGACACGGATACATTGCAGACCGCGATCCCCCTGCCTTGCCTCGCAGACAATGCGTGCGCCTTCAAGCGCAGTCTGGAAGCCATCGCGCCGCAAGGTCGTGACATGAAGCAGAATATCGGTCAGACCCGGCTGATCCGGAACCACGAAACCATATCCCTTTGCGACATCAAACCATTTGATATAGCCGGATGCTTCCAGAATATCGCCCAGTCCCTCCGAGGTGTACTGGCTGCGACACTGGTCGTTTGACGCAGATTTGATCGCCATGCGTTCACCTCTCCTCTGTTTAGGCCAGCCTTGCCATGGGCTCCGCCGGCGTTGCCTTCAACCTGATTCTGGCCTAATCCATGGCCCGATTCTGGCGTAAAGAATAACACTTCCTTAACAGGATGCGGCAAGCCTAAACTTTTATCTGCGCCCGTCAGGCCACAGCATTTGCATGTATATGGCTATTATTGCGCGTATTTAATATGCTTTTTTCCAGCATCCGGTGACACACTGGCAATATGATTTGAAAATACAAGAGGAATAAGCATGCGCTATCTACACACCATGGTTCGCGTCCGTGATCTGGAAGAATCACTGGATTTCTATGTAAACAAGCTGGGTCTCGAAGAGATTCGCCGCAAGGATTATGAAAAAGGCCGCTTTACTCTTGTCTTTCTCGCGGCCCCTGAAGATAGCGCGCGTGCCAAAGCTGCACGTGCCCCGGAACTGGAACTGACCTATAACTGGGACCCGGAGGATTATACGGGCGGACGCAATTTCGGCCATCTGGCCTATCTCGTCGATGACATCTATGCGCTGTGCGAAAAGCTGCAGAAAAGCGGTGTCACCATCAACCGTCCGCCGCGCGATGGCCACATGGCCTTCATCAGATCGCCCGACGGCATTTCCATCGAACTCATCCAGAAGGGCGATCCCCTGCCGCCAAGGGAGCCATGGGCTTCGGCTGAAAATATCGGCAGCTGGTAAGAAAAGGCCCGGCCAATCGGCCGGGCTTGTTCGTGAAATTATTCGGTTCCCTGAATTGCGGCAAGCAACCAGTTGCCACCGCGCTTGCGGGTGAATGTCCAAAGCTCCGTGCTTTCGGAAGGATGATCGGGGTCTCCCTCAAGGACGGCCCCCGTATTGCGATCGCGCATGACATCGATGGCCGAATAACGCATGGCAACGGTCGCATATTCGGTATCACCTTCGCGCCAGGCTTCCGAGACATCGCCCTGAAGCAGCTTTACATCCTTCACCTCATTGCGCTTGCCGCTGGAGGCCAGCTCGCCAAGCTCTTCGGCAAGATAGGACATGGCTTCCGGCGTGCAGAGCCTGCGCAGCGCAGCATAGTCTTCCCGGCCATAGGCACTCTGGATCTCGCCCAGCATTTCCTCAAAACGGTCGAGGTCGGCCTGTTCGACATCAATATCAACCTCTTCAACCACGGATGCTGCACCCCTGGCGTCAAAGGGATTGACCGAAGGGGTACGTCCGCCAAAGCCGGGCTGCGGGCTTGTGCCCTTCTGTGCCATCTGTGCGCCACCGAAAACCGACGATGCGGCTGTATTGCCGCCCATTGCGGCAGCCGCTCCTGCAGGCTGACGACGATTGGCAAACATGCGCATGATGAACATGGCTGCCAATGCAATCAGCGCAATCTGCAGCACCATGCCGAACATGCCAGCCAGACCACCAAAGCCATGGCCAAGCAACATGCCGATCAGGCCGCCGACCAGCAGACCACCCAGCATGGAGCGGCCAAAACCATTGAGGAAACCGAGCTTTGCCGTATTGGCAGCAGCACCGGCGGCAGGACGGCTTGCCTGCGTTGCATCAGGTTTCGGCGTCATGGAGCGTTCAATGGGGGCGGCATTGTTTGGCGCGGTGCGTGTTGGCGCTGGCGCCTGCCATGTCCGTGCACCACGGCTACCAAAACCCATACCCCCTGCACGGCGCGCATCAGCATAATCAACCGAGGCCAATGACGCGACCACGACCAGAGCGATTGCCATTGTGATTTTGGTCAGTCGTCCTGCGAAACGCAGCATACAATTCTCCTGTCAGCATTTCTTGATCGTCAATGGTGTCTATATAGGAATGCACTGCCTGTGCGCTCAAGGCGCAAAGGCAAAAAAATCCATCGCCTTACACCGGTTTTGCCGCATCAATGATCTGGATTTGCGGCATCACCGAACCATTCCAGTGATTGAGGCTGAGTGTCCCGGCAACATGCACGCTCTGGCCGATATTGTTGAACAGAAAGCGGCCGAGATCCCCTTCCGCCACGCGGAAAGCAATGGCATTGACACGCTTGCCATCGGCGCCACGCAGCGCCACACGCACGTGATCGCGCCCCACGCCGCGCACATCGGCCAGCACATGATGCGGCAAGGCAAGCACCGGCTGCGGATGGCCGGGGCCATAGGGCCCGGCCTTTTGCAGCGTTTCATAAAGCGAGACCGTGGCACCTGAAGCCGCCAATGCACCATCAATGGCAAGGCTCTGGTTTTCGCGCAATCTGGCAACGGCTGCCCTGGTTTCTTCCTCGAAATAGGCGCGCAAATCGCCAAGCTTCGAGCGTTCAATGGTAATGCCTGCGGCCATGGCATGGCCACCGCCCTTGACCAGCAGCCCCTTTTCCATCGCACCACGTACCAGACGTCCCAGATCGATTCCGGCAATGGAACGCCCGGAACCGGAGCCAACACCATTGGCATTGAATGCGATGGCAAAGGCCGGACGACGCGCCTTTTCCTTCAGCCGCGAAGCAAGAAGGCCAACAATGCCCGGATGCCAGCGCTCGCTAGCCGTGACAATGACTGAAGCCCCCTCTCCGCCAGAAATTTCAAGGGCGGCTTCGGCTTCCGCCTCCATCAGCATTTCCGCTTCCATGGCCTGACGTTCCTGGTTGAGCCGATCAAGCTCTGCCGCGATCCGGTCAGCCATGGCCGGGTCATCCAGCGTCAGAAGCCGCGCGCCAAGGCCGGCATCGCCGATGCGTCCACCGGCATTGATACGCGGGCCAAGCATATAGCCAAAATGAAAGGTGTTGAGCGGCTCGCCAATGCGCGCAACCCGCGCAAGTGCAGCAAGGCCGACATTGCTCTGCGAACGGGCAACCAATGTGCCCTTGACGACAAAGGCCCGATTGACCCCCTTGAGCGGCACCACATCGCAGATTGTTGCCAGCGCCACCAGATCAAGCATGGACAGAAGATCTGGTCCAGCAGTCCTGCCGCGCGCACGCAAGACCTTTGTCACCTGCACCAGTGTCAAAAAGACAACGCCTGCGGCACAGAGGTGGCCCTGCATGGAAAGATCGTCTTCGCGGTTGGGATTGACGATTGCAACCGCATCTTCCGGCAAGGCCCCGCCGACCTGATGATGGTCGAGCACGACGACATCAGCCCCTGCCGCACGCGCCGCCATGATCGATGGCGCACTGTTGGTGCCGCAGTCAACTGTGACAATCAGCGTAGCGCCCTTGCCGGCAAGCTCGCGCATGGCCTCCGGATTGGGACCATAACCTTCAAAGATACGGTCTGGAATATAGATCGAATGGGCAATGCCATGGGCTTTCAGAAAACGTGCCATCAGGGCGGAGGAACAGGCGCCATCCACGTCATAATCGCCAAAAATGGCGACCGTCTCGCGCCGCTCGATCGCATCGGCGATACGTTCTGCCGCCTTGTCCATATCGGTCAGGCTGGCCGGATCAGGCATCAGATTGCGCAGCGATGGATCAATGAATTCAGGCGCTTGCGCAACGCCCACGCCGCGCCCGGCCAAAACACGTGCCACCAGATCAGAAATGCCGTGATGCTGGGCAATGGCAAGCGCCGTATTGGCCTCGCGCATGTCAAGCCTGTCCACCCATTTCTGGCCGGTTGCTGAATGACGGATTCCGAGGAAAAGACGTTCTGAGTTCATACCCTTTTAAAGACAAAAGGCGGCATCTTTGCAATGCCGCCTTCGACCAGAAATTCTGGATGATGATCAGAACTTCGAAAGATCCTGATGCTTGGCCTTGATCTCGCGGATGGTCTGCGAGCTTGAACGCATCACGATCGTATGGGTCTGGATATAGTCACGGGCAAATTTCACGCCGGACAGCAGATTGCCATCGGTCACGCCGGTTGCGGCAAAGAGCACATCGCCCTTGGCCATTTCTTCCAGCTGGTAGACCTTGTTCGGATCGGCGATGCCCATCTTGGCAGCGCGTGCGATCTTTTCTTCCGTGTTGAGCTGAAGACGGCCCTGCATCTGGCCGCCAATACAGCGCAGCGCGGCAGCAGCCAGCACACCTTCCGGCGCGCCACCAATACCGAGATAGATGTCAATGCCGGTTTCATCCGGATTGGTGGTGTGCATGACGCCAGCAACGTCGCCGTCGCCAATCAGGCGGATGGCTGCGCCCGTTGCACGAACTTCTTCAATCAGGCGCGCATGGCGCGGACGATCCATGATGCAGGCCGTGATTTCGCTTGGCTTGACGCCCTTTGCCTTGGCAAGCGCATTGATATTGTCGGTTGGCGTCGCGTCCAGATCGACAATGCCCTTCGGATAGCCCGGGCCGATTGCGATCTTTTCCATGTAGACGTCCGGCGCATAAAGCAGGTTGCCCTTCTCGGCAATGGCAATCACTGCCAGCGAATTCGGCTGGTTCTTGGCGCAGATGGTGGTGCCTTCGAGCGGATCGAGCGCGATATCGACCTGCGGGCCCTGTCCGGTGCCAACTTCCTCGCCAATATAGAGCATTGGCGCTTCGTCGCGTTCACCTTCGCCGATCACAACCGTTCCGGCAATGGGAAGGCGATTGAGTTCCTGACGCATTGCGTCGACAGCCGCCTGATCGGCAGCCATTTCATCACCACGTCCACGCAGACGCGCCGCAGCAACTGCCGCGCGCTCGGCCACACGGACGAGCTCCAGCGTCAGAATGCGGTCCAGTCCATGAAGTTGTTGTTCTGCCGTCTTGGCCATTTGAACAAGTCCTAAATTCGATTGTGTTGAACATGGCGCGCAACGCGCCCGAAACATGCCTATAGTGCCAACAAGTTGTATCACTTGCCAACATTGTGCGACCCTTTTGGCAAAGTCCCCGCAAGGCTGCAAGGGCCTCGACGGAAAAAACATCGTGAGGTCAAACACTTAATCGATTTAAGAAAAACACGCTTCGTTTCACGCGATGCTCTTCGTGTGACCGGAGGGAAAAACGACAGCACAGGCGGAAGAAAAAGGCGCCGGCAATCAAGCCGGCGCCGTCAATTGCTGAACTGAACAGGCAGAAGGGTCAGCCTGCCCGCTCGATGCGGATCATCTGCGGCTTGTCGACCAGATGATCATCCTTCAGCATCGCATCCAGGGCCTTCTTGACGGCAGCTTCCGTCGTCTCATGGGTGACGAGAATGACCGTCTTCATGCCCTCGCCCGAGGTCTGATCCATTGGCGGACGCTGGACGATTGATTCCAGCGAAATGTCATTCTCGGCCATGCGCCTGGCAATAGCAGCAAAGGCGCCAATGCGGTCATGCACGGTCAGGCGGATGAAATAGCCGCCGGCATGTTTGCGCATCTTGGCGCGCTGATAGGGCTGCAAGGCCTTGGCAGGCGTACCAAAGACCGGTCCATGCTGGAAGCCCGGACGGCTTTTCGCAATATCGGCAAGGTCACCGATCACAGCCGATGCCGTGGCATTGCCGCCGGCACCGGGGCCGGACAACAGCAATTCGCCCAACAGATCGGTTTCAATCGCAACCGCATTGGTGACGCCATGGACCTGCGCAATCACCGATGAAGTTGGCACCATGGTCGGATGCACGCGTTGTTCGATGCCGGTTTCCGTTTTCTGCGCCACACCCAGAAGCTTGATGCGGTAGCCCAGCTCATCGGCGGCACGAATATCGGCCAGCGAAATATTGCTGATGCCTTCCATATAGACATCATCCACAGAGATCTGCGTGCCGAAGGCAAGGCTCGTCAGCAGCGCAAGCTTGTGGGCCGTATCATTGCCTTCAATATCGAAGGTCGGATCTGCCTCGGCATAGCCCAGACGCTGCGCATCCTTGAGGCAGTCCTCAAACGAAATGCCCTCTTCCCACATGCGGGTGAGAATATAATTGCAGGTGCCGTTCATGATGCCATAAACGCGCGACACCGAATTGCCCGACAGCGATTCACGCATTGCCTTGATGACCGGAATACCCCCGGCAACGGCGGCTTCAAAATTGAGCAGCACACCCTTTTCTTCGGCAATCTTTGCCAGTGCCACGCCATGACGCGCAAGCAGCGCCTTGTTGGCGGTGACAACATGGCGACCAGCGCGCAAGGCAGCTTCCACGGAAGCCTTGGCCGGGCCGTCCTCCCCGCCAATCAGTTCGACAAAGACATCAATCAGGTCTGATTTTGCCAGATCAACCGGATTGTCGAACCATTCGACGCCAGACAGATCCACGCCGCGGTCGCGATTGCGATCACGCGCGCTGACGGCGGTGACGGTGAGCGGCCGCCCACACTGACGAGTGAGCATTTCGGCCTTATCCCGCAGGATACGCAGCGCAGACGCGCCCACGGTGCCAAGTCCGGCAACACCGATCCGCAATGCTTCACTCATAGTATCGACCTTTTGATTGAAATGAGTTGGAGGGGATGAACCGGAAGGCTTTTTCTCCCGGTTCAAGGCTTGAAATCAACGGCGGCTTTCCAGCGCAATCACATTGTGCAGCTTCTCGTCCCTGGTAGCGAGGAACCGCTTGATGTTGCGGGCAGCCTGACGAATGCGATGTTCATTCTCGACCAGCGCGATACGAACATAGTCATCACCATGCTCACCAAAACCAATGCCCGGCGCAACGGCGACATCGGCCATTTCTATGAGCAGCTTGGAGAATTTCAGCGAACCGAGATGACGGAAGCGTTCCGGGATCGGCACCCAGGCAAACATGGTTGCCGCCGGCGGCGGAACATCCCAGCCAGCGCGGCCAAAGCTCTCGACCAGCACGTCACGACGCTGCTTGTAGACATTGCGGACATAGGCAATGTCCGAGCCATCACCATTCAGCGCTGCAGTTGCGGCAACCTGGATTGGCGTGAAGGCACCATAATCAAGATAGGATTTCACGCGCGTCAGGGCCGCAATCAACCGCTCATTGCCGACGGCAAAGCCCATGCGCCAGCCCGGCATGGAGAAGGTCTTCGACATGGAGGTGAATTCAACCGTCACATCGATTGCACCCGGAACCTCCAGCACCGATGGCGGCGGATTGTCGTCGAAATAGATTTCCGAATAGGCCAGATCCGACAGGATGATCAGATCGTGCTTGCGCGCAAAATCGACCACGTCCTTGTAAAAATCCAGCGTCGCCACATAGGCGGTCGGATTGGACGGGAAATTGAGAATGACCGCTATCGGCTTCGGGATCGAATGTTTCACCCCGCGTTCCAGCGCCGTGATGAAATGTTCATCCGGCCTGGCCGGGATCGAACGAATCACACCACCCGACATGATGAAGCCGAAAGAGTGAATCGGATAGGTCGGGTCCGGACAGAGCACGACATCGCCCGGCGCGGTAATGGCCTGCGCCATATTGGCGAAACCCTCCTTAGAGCCCAGCGTGGCAATGACCTGCGTATCGGGATTGAGCTTCACGCCAAAACGGCGCGCATAATATTGTGCCTGCGCGCGACGCAGTCCCGGAATGCCCTTGGAAGCGGAATAGCGGTGGGTGCGCGGATCCTGGACGGCCTCGCACAACTTGTCGACAATATTCTGCGGGGTCGGCAGGTCAGGATTGCCCATGCCCAGATCGATAATGTCGGCGCCTGCCGCTCGCGCCGATGCCTTCAGGCGGTTGACCTGTTCAAAGACATAAGGGGGCAAACGACGGACTTTATGGAATTCTTCCGACATATTCGTATCCAGTTAAGGGTTGGTGGTAACGGCATCCATGTGCCGCCGGGGGAGCTATACACGTCTTCTCGAATCGGGTCGAGATTTAAGACGCAACTGAAGCCTGACTTCATGCTGTTTCGTGCTTATTCAGCGTCAGAACCAGCTTCGATTTCCTTCAGCGTCGCATCGGTTTCCGCCAGGGTCTTCTTGCGGATGGCTGCCGCTTCGGCGGCACTCAGGCCTGCACCGGCATTCTTTGTCACCTTGAGACGCGTGCGATCGCCATCAAGACCACGGGTCAGTGCCGTTTGTTCGGCTGGGGTAAACTGTTGCGTGGCAGCCTTCGGCATGCGGCCAAAGGTCGGATAGGTGTCCGTGCGCTTTGCCCCTTCCTGAGGCGGCGCGCGAAATTCCTTGCTGGGAGCACAGGCGGCAAGCGCCATCGCCGCCATGACCGCCAGTACAGAGGTGGTTTTTCCGAGCGCGCGCTTTGCCATGTCCATATTTCCCGGTGTTCGTGCCTTCTTCAGGTCTTGCAACAGCCTGATAGATCTCAAGCAGGGATAGCATCAAGTCGACATGGGATGTCAACAAGGGAGTTCGTTTCAGCCGACAAGCTTATGCAAAAACCTGCCTGACACATCAATTATTACGAATGATTGCAGCCCTTAACAAACAGTTAAGCGCCAAATCAAGCCAGTCAGATATAAATTACAGTCGGCTTGTCACCTTCAAAGGTTGCGTTACAAGCTACAGAATAATAAAAATCTCGCCGGTTTTATTGTTTTTGAGGTGTAAACATCCTTCAACAAGGATGCATTGATGGTGGAAATTGTGATCGTCACTTAACATTTCGATCACACTCAACCATCTGGGGCTGGATTCGTTTTTGCGAAACCTTCCTCTGGACGTCGCAGGATTGCCTGATGCTGACAACAAGACATGCAGACAGGCAGGAAAGCGCAAGCTGGAGTGAACCGTTGAAAGCAAACCATTCAACGCGCAGGATAAATCGCCATCTGCTCATGGGGAGTGCAGCACTCCTCACACTGGCTATTGCCGCCTGCACGGCAACAGGCAACGGTCCGGATGGAAAGCCCCTTGCCATCAATACACCGTCGAGCGGTTCTGTCCTGACCGACACATTGCAAAGCGCAGCCGATCAGGTCACTGCCCAGCATGCAACCGCCGCGCAGGAAACCACACAGCCTGCAGAACAGCAATCAGCACCGGCCGTTCAGGCGGCCGAAACCGGCAAGCCTCAGACCAATCAGGCGGAAATGCCCGCAACAGCAGCACAGGATGGTGCGAAAGGCGAAGTCGCAACCGAACAGGTGGCCGTCGCGGAAGCAAAACCAAAACAGGCAAAATCGCTGTTCAGCCTGTTTTCCAGCAAGCCCGATGAGGAAAAGCCGGCCGAAAAGGTCACCAGTGCCGACGGCACTGAGACTGCCGACAACAGCAAGAAGCCCGAATCAACCGATAGGGCGCGCAGGGAAGTGCCGGTCGAGACGGTCGAAAACAAAACCGACAACAAACAGGAAAAACCGGTTCAGCTTGCAAGCCTTGCCGATTCTGCCGGCATCGCCAACGCCTTTGCCCCGCAGCGGCCAGACGGCAGGAAAGGCAGTATCAGCCGCCTGTTCTCCGATCCCGAACTGGCCAAGGGCAAGACGGCCGTTGCGCGCGCCGCCCCCCGGCGCGACGCCAGTGAATATAATTACAGCCTGCCCGGCGTGCGCCCCAATGGCGGCATTGAAATCAAGCATCGCAGCAGCATGTATGATGACAGCGACATCGATGCGAATGAATATGACGGTATGCCGGGCATAACGTTGGCATCCGCACCGGGACTGGGACGGCTGCTACCCAATGGTTTGCGCGTCAGACGCGAAACCGTCGATGTCGCCTGCCTGAAGCCCAAGCTTGTTGCCATGCTCAAACAGATGGAACGCCATTTCAGGCGTCCCGTCTTTATCACCTCCGGCTATCGCAGCCCCGCCTATAACCGCAAGGTCAATGGTGCGCGCCGTTCGCTGCACATGATCTGCGCTGCCGCCGATATCCAGATCGATGGCGTCTCGAAATGGGAAATTGCGCGCTATGCCCGCTCCATGCCCGGACGCGGCGGCGTTGGCACATATTGCAACACCACGGCAGTCCATATCGATATCGGTCCGGAACGCGACTGGAACTGGCGCTGCAAGGGGAGCTGATGGCTGCGATCTTTCAGCCCTTGAGGGGCCGTTCGCATGTCTCGACGATCAATTCATTGAATTGGCAGCACAATTTCCGGCCTGACTGCAACTTGTCCCCATGCAAAATATTTTTCAGAAAAGTGATTTTTAGGGCTTGCCTGTCACAATCTTCATGAATATAAGCCACACACATCAACGCAGGCGCCCATCGTCTAGCGGTTAGGACAGCGCCCTTTCACGGCGCAGACAGGGGTTCGATTCCCCTTGGGCGTACCATTTCTCTCCCTGAAATTTATGATATAAACTTCCAGAGAGAGATGATGCGTATCTGTCTGGCACAGCTCAAGCCCCAGAACCTCTGAATACCAACAGTTTACCTGCTCTCTCCGGCGACTAGAATCTTCCGAAATACTGAAGAAATTACTTCATTTATATTTCGGGGATTGCACCATGCAGGCCAATTTCGATGCGGCACTCAGCCTTGTCTTCATGGAAGAAGGCGGCTTTGTTGACAATCCGGAAGATCCGGCTGGCGCCACCAAATATGGTATCACCATCCATACTTTGTCGGCATGGCGCGGATACCCGGTCAGCGTCAGAGACGTAAAGGCCCTCACCAGAAAGCTTGCGGCCGAAATTTACCGCAAAAACTACTGGGAGCTCATCAATGGCGACATCCTTCCCGTCGGGGTTGATTATGCAATGCTTGACTATGCGGTCAATTCAAGCCCCGAACATGCCATTCGCGCCCTGCACAAGGTGTTGGGACAGGATGCGGTCTCACAGCCAACCCCGCTGACCATGATGGCCCTGACCACGCATTCTTCGACCTGCACCATCAATGCCCTGTGCGATGAACGGGAAGCATGGCTGAAGACATTGCCCAATGCGCATATATTCGGCAAAAGCAGGCTTGCCCGTGTCAGACGGGTGCGCAAACGCGCCCTGGCCATGGCACAAGGTGCAGCAGAAAAAACTGCCGAAAACAATATCATCCCGTTCAACACGGGCCAGCAGATTGCCGCGCCTGAAACCGGCATCAAGAAGGAAACAGGTAGCGAAAAGAAAGACTGCAGGCTGCTGCAGTTTTCCTACCTGCATGCCTTAGGGGCAGCCGGTGCGACAGCAGTGACAGGCCTGATCGCCATGGTTCTGAAAAACGGCTTTCTGGAAACCCTCATCATTTGCGGGCTGATCGTGATTGCCGCCTTTATTTATTATTGTCGGCGTAAAATGCATTCAAATACAGATACAATCTCTCATTAGGCAATATTCCAAAATTTGAACTTTCCTGTATGTTGCGCTTTCATGGGTCAACGCATTATATGGCACTCATGAAAGTGCCTATGGCCATTTGGTTGACATGGCTTTCCCCTCGCCGGGAAAACAGGTAGGTACGCGCCGATAGTCAGATCCGTGCTGAATGGCATGGCCAGAAATAAAGGAATCGAAACTTGTCCTCTACTTTTGACAAAGTCGCCGACATCATCGCCGAAACCAGTGAAATCGATCGTGACACCATTACCCCGGAAAGCCACACTATCGACGACCTTGGCATCGACAGCCTCGACTTCCTCGACATTGTTTTTGCAATCGATAAAGCTTTCGGCATCAAGATTCCGCTGGAACAGTGGACGCAGGAAGTCAATGAAGGCAAGGTTCCGACCGAAGAATATTTCGTTCTGAAGAACCTTTGCGCCAAGATTGACGAACTGGTTGCGGCAAAGAAGGCCTGAGCCTGCGCATATTCTCAAGCGGTCTTGAAGGGTGAACATTCGTGTTCACCCTGATTCCGTTTATCAAGAGACAGATCCTTGGCCCAAAACGGCAGAACCTGACCCATGCAGAACAACAAAGTCGTCATTACGGGTATTGGCATCATCACTTCGCTTGGCGAAGGGGTTGAGGCCCATTGGCAGGCCTTCAGCGAAAAGGGGCGCGAGCCGCGCCTGGAAAAGGAAGCGTTTGCCCCGTATACCGTGCATCCGCTTGGTGAAGTAGACTGGAGTCTGCAGATTCCAAAGCGCGGCGACCAGCGCCAGATGGAAACATGGCAGCGGCTTGGCACCTATGCTGCCGGTCTTGCCCTGCAGGATGCCGGCATCAAGGACGACGAATCGCTGACCACCACCATGGATATGGTCGTGGGGGCTGCAGGCGGCGAACGTGACATTGCCGTCGACATGCAGATCCTTGAGGAAGGCCGCACCAGCAATGAGCGCGAGGTCATGCTGAATGCTCGGCTTTCGACCGAACTGCGCCCCACCCTGTTTCTGGCACAGCTTTCCAACCTGCTAGCCGGCAATATTTCCATCGTCCACAAGGTGACGGGTTCCTCGCGCACATTCATGGGCGAGGAAGGCTCCGGCATTTCGGCAATTGAAACCGCTGTGGCGCGCATCCGCACCGGCCAGAGCACGCATGCGCTGGTTGGCGGCTCCTATAATGCCGAGCATTTTGACATGATTCTTGGCCATGAGCTGGGCGGCTATCTGAAACATGACGGCTGGGCACCGCTTTGGCAACGTGAAGGCACGGCGGGCGGCGGCATCATTTCCGGTTCGGGCGGCGTATTCCTCGTTCTGGAAAGCGCCGATCATGCTGCAAAACGTGGCGCCAGGGCCTATGCCGAGATCGCAGCGATTGAAAGCGCGCTGGTTGACCGCGAAAAGGCCGATCTTGCCCAGAGCGTGCAGGAACTGGTGCTGGAGACCAATGGCGGCACAGCGCCTGGCTATGTCATTTCCGGCGCTTCTGGCGCCCATGCGCCGACCCGCGCCGAAAAGGAAGCCCTTGACACGATGGCTGCGGTTTACCGTGGCGTCTCGCATCTGACCGGACATATGCGCGAGGCGCAATTCCCGCTTGCCCTGGCACTTGCGGCCATTTCAGTCGCAAAGGGCGAGGCTTTTGCCCCGATGGGCAATGAAAAGGACGCAGGCAATCCGGTCAGCGAAGCCGTTGTGACCACGATTGGCGCAACGCGCGCGGAAGGTGTGGCAAAGCTGGTGAGAGCATAAGATGAGCAAATATCTGGACCATCTCGGACGCCCAATTGTTGCCATTACCGGTGCCGGCGTCATTTCATCGCTTGGTCAGGGCAAGGAAGACAACTGGGAAGCGCTCACTTCTGGCCGTTCCGGCATTCACGGCATCACCCGTTTTCCCACCGAAAACCTCAATACGCGCTTTGCCGGCACGGTCGATTTTCTGCCGGAGAGCCAGGTCGGCGCTTCGGCCCTGTCCGAAGCCCTGGCGCGCATTGCCGGCGAGGAAGCCATTGCCCAATCCGGGCTTTCGCTGACCAATTTCGGTGGCCCGCTGTTTCTTGCTGCCCCGCCGGTTGAACTTGACTGGAAAAGCCGTTTTGCACTCGATGCCCTGGTCAAGGATGAAGGCCCGGCCAGCTATCAGCTGCTGCTGGAAGCCTGCCGTCGCACGCGTCAGGATGCGTTCTTCAACACCACGCAATTTGGCTATATTGCCGAGCGTCTGGCACGTTCGTTTGGCACGCGCGGCCTGCCGATCACGCTGTCAACCGCCTGTGCATCCGGCGCAACCGCCATCCAGCTTGGCGTTGAAGCCATTCGCCGTGGCGAAAGCGACCGTGTACTGACCATCGGCACGGATGGATCGGTTTCGGCAGAAGCACTGATCCGCTTTTCGCTCCTGTCTGCCCTGTCGACACAGAATGAAAAACCGGAAAAGGCCTCCAAGCCATTTTCCAGGGATCGCGATGGCTTCACCATGGCCGAAGGCTCTGGCGCGCTGGTGATGGAATCGCTTGAAAGCGCGGTTGCCCGTGGTGCAAAAGTGCTCGGCATTCTTGCCGGTTGCGGTGAAAAGGCTGATGATTTCCACCGCACCCGTTCCAAGCCGGATGCCTCGCCTGCCATTGGCACTGTGCGGGCAGCCCTTGCCGATGCCGGCCTGACGGAGTCGGAAATCGACTATATCAATGCGCATGGCACATCAACGCCGGAAAATGACAAGATGGAATATCTGGCGCTTTCGACCGTCTTTGGCGAAGGTGTAGCTTCCATTCCCGTCTCGTCGAACAAGTCGATGATCGGCCATACGCTGACGGCCGCAGGCGCGATTGAAGCGGTCTTTTCGCTGCTGACGATCCAGACCGGCACGTTGCCGCCGACCATCAATTATGACAATCCGGATCCGGCGATCCCGCTTGATGTGGTGCCGAATGTCAAGCGTCAGGCCGCGGTTTCGGCCGTGCTTTCCAACTCATTTGGCTTTGGCGGACAAAATACCAGCCTTGTCTTGACGGCCGAACCTCGTTAGAGCAATCCAAGTTTTCACGGGAAATCTGAATTGCTCGAACATATTGGTTTTCCGCAGTTCCGGACGGCGAACCGGTTTCCACTTTCCTGGAACCACTATAATCCTCCGGCAAACGAATTTTCCGATGATCCCGCACGGCCAGCCCCTGCGGGATCATGACTTGAAAGGAAATGGTTCATGCGCGCTCTGCAGCTTCTCGATGACCGCCGCCTCGAAATCACCGACATTCCCGCACCGGGGCTTCCCGGCCTTGGCGAAGTCACGGTCAAGATCAAGGCCGTCGCGCTCAACCATATCGATGTCTGGGGCTGGCGCGGCATGGCCTTTGCCAAGCGCAAGATGCCGCTGGTGATCGGCGCGGAAGCGGCTGGCGTGGTCGACAAGGTTGGCCCCGGTGTTTCCAATCTGCTGCCGGGCCAGATCGTCTCCATCTATGGCGCACGCACCTGCGGTCTTTGTCGCCCCTGCCGCGAAGGCCGCGACAATCTCTGCGAACATGTTGGCGGCGTGCATGGCTTCCATCTCGATGGCTTTGCCTGCGAGGAAGTAAACCTGCCTGCCCGCTTGCTGGTTCCGGCTCCTCCCGGTGTTGATGCCATTGGTGCGGCACTTGCACCCGTCACCTTCGGCACGGTTGAACATATGCTGTTCGACAATGCCAAGCTTGAGCCGGGCGAAACCATTCTCATCCAGGCCGGCGGCTCCGGCATTGGCACGGCGGCGATCCAGCTTGCCAAGAAAATGGGCTGCACCGTCATCACCACGGTCGGGTCCAATGACAAGGTGGAAAAGGCCAAGGCGCTGGGTGCCGATCATGTCATCAATTACCGTGAAGAACGTTTCGAAGGCGTCGTGCGCAAGCTCACCAGGAAGAAGGGTGTCGATGTCGTATTTGAACATGTCGGCGCCGATACATGGGCGGGCTCGATGCTGAGCCTCAAGCGCGGCGGCCGTCTGGTTACCTGCGGCTCGACCTCCGGTGTTTCGACCAATATGAACCTGATGATGCTGTTCCAGCAGCAGTTGAAGCTGCTTGGCTCTTTCGGCTGCCGCATGGAAAACATGGCTGATGCCATGCAGAAAATGGCGCGCGGCCTTGTCCATCCGGTCATCGATACCGTCGTCGGCTTCAACGATATCGACACCGCGCTGAAGCGTATGGAGGGGCGCGACGTCTTCGGCAAGATCATCCTGAAGATCGACTAGGCTGTTGCGGGCGCATGATCTTCAAGCTCAAGCTCCTCCTGTTCCGCTGGTCGCGCAAGCTCAAGCAGTTCAATTACTGGCTTTGGGCGCAGGCTGTCTTTCTTGCGCTCGGCCTGCTGCGCCTTCTGCCAGCGCGGGCGGCAATCGAATTTTCTGCCAGGGTTGCCCGTATCATCGGTCCATGGACATCGCGCCACAAGGTTGCCACCGACAATCTGGCAAAAGCCTATCCGGAAAAGAGCACGGCGGAAGTGGAGGCCATTGCCCGCGATATGTGGGATTCGATGGCTCGCCTGTTTGCCGAATATATTTTTCTCGATGCGATTTTCGATTTTGATCCTTATGCCAAGGAACCTGGCCTGATAGAGGTCGATGGCATTCCGATTTTCGAGCGCCTGCGCGACGAGAAGAAGCCGCATATTTTCTTCACCGCTCATACTGGCAATTTTGAACTTCTGCCGATCTGTGCCGCAACCTTCGGGCTCAATGTCACGGCGCTGTTTCGTCCGCCCAACAATCCCTATATTGCCGACCGGGTACTGAAGGCCCGTCGCACCAATATGGGCCATCTCGTGCCTTCCAAGGCGGGAGCGGCCTGGTCGCTTGCCAGTATCCTTGATGAAGGTGGCAATGTCGGCATGCTGGTCGACCAGAAATTCGGCCGCGGAGTGCCATCAACCTTCTTTGGTCGCCCGGTCAAGACCAATCCGCTGCTGGCCAAGCTTGCGCGCCAGTTTGACTGCGATGTCTATCCGGCGCGCTGCATTCGCCTGCCGGGTGGCCGCTATCGTCTAGAGCTTTATGAACGGCTGGAACTGCCACGCAACGCAGCAGGCGAAGTTGATGTTGCCGCCACGGCACAGCTTCTCAATGACATTGTCGAGAAATGGGTGCGCGAATATCCCGGCCAGTGGATGTGGTTCCACAAACGCTGGGGCTAGTCCTGGCAATCGCCGCTTGGAGCAATTCAGATTTCACGGTAAGGCTGATTGCTCCAGCATGCTGTTTTCCCGCACCAGGCGGGAAACCGGTGTCCACTTTTCCTGGAACTGCAGCTTTTCCTTTCGCAGTTCCGGACGGAAAACCGGTGCCCACTTTTCCTGGAACTGCTCATGAGGGTTGAGACTCCCGAGCCGCCATGATACGGGCAAAACAGCTTGCCAAGGAGACTATCATGCGCCCAATCGCCATTGCCCCGTCTATCCTTTCCGCAGATTTCGCTCGTCTTGGCGAGGAAGTCGATGCCGTGCTGGAAGCCGGTGCAGACTGGATCCATATCGACGTCATGGATGGTCATTTCGTGCCGAACATTACCTTCGGCCCGCAAGTGGTCAAGGCTATCCGCCCGCGTACAGGGGCTGTCTTTGATACGCATCTGATGATCGCGCCAGCAGACCCCTATCTTGGCGCCTTTGCCGATGCAGGCTGCGACATCATCACGGTCCACGCCGAAGCAGGCGCGCATACGCATCGTTCGCTGCAATCCATTCGCGCCCTTGGCAAAAAGGCCGGTATCGCGCTCAATCCGTCAACGCCGGTTGAAGCGATCACCAATATCATCGAGGATGTTGACCTCATCCTCGTCATGACGGTCAATCCGGGCTTCGGCGGCCAGAAATTCATTCCAACCATGCTAGACAAGATCAGGCGTGTGCGCGATCTCGTCGGCGACCGCCCGATCGATATTGAAGTCGATGGCGGCATTACCGCCGAAACGGCTGGCCAGGTTGTGGCTGCGGGCGCCAATATTCTGGTTGCCGGTTCTGCCGTCTACAAAGGCAATTCGGTTGAATCCTATCGCGCCAATATTCAGGCCATTCGCGCGGCGGCCGAAGCTGCGCGCTAACCCTATTTTACCAGGCGCAAGACGTTGAGCAGACGCCTTAGCTCTGCTAAACCCCGCCTCATCCTTCTAGTCTCAAGAGCTGCGGCCCGCAAGACGCGCCGCCAAAACAGGACAAGCCCATGATCCCGCGTTATTCCCGTCCAGAAATGGTTGCCATCTGGTCACCAGAAACCAAATTCCGTATCTGGTTCGAAATCGAAGCCTATGCCTGTGAGGCACTGGCCGAACTTGGTGTCATTCCCAAGGAATCCGCCAAGACGATCTGGGAAAAGGGCAACGCGGCACAATTCAACGTCGCGCGTATTGACGAGATCGAAGCCGTCACCAAGCATGACGTCATCGCCTTCCTGACGCATCTGGCCGAATTCATCGGCCCGGACAGCCGCTTTGTGCATCAGGGCATGACCTCCTCGGACGTGCTCGACACGACACTGAATGTTCAGCTGGTGCGCGCCGCCGACCTGCTGATTGCCGATATTGACCGTGTGCTGGCAGCACTGAAAAAACGCGCCTTCGAGCACAAGGACACGATCCGCATTGGTCGCAGCCACGGCATCCATGCCGAGCCGACCACGATGGGCCTTACCTTCGCCCGCTTCTATGCCGAAATGTCGCGCGGCCGTGAGCGTCTTCTGGCAGCGCGCAAGGAAATCGCCACGGGTGCGATTTCGGGTGCTGTCGGTACCTTCGCCAATATCGATCCACGCGTGGAAGAACATGTCTGCGCCAAGCTTGGCCTGACGCCGGAACCGGTTTCAACGCAGGTCATCCCGCGTGACCGTCATGCCATGTTCTTTGCAACGCTTGGCGTGATTGCCTCATCGATGGAAAACATTGCCATCGAAATCCGTCACATGCAGCGCACCGAAGTTCTGGAAGCAGAAGAATTCTTCTCGCCCGGCCAGAAGGGCTCGTCGGCCATGCCGCACAAGCGCAATCCGGTTCTGACCGAAAATCTCACCGGCCTTGCCCGTCTGGTGCGCATGTCGGTCATCCCGGCGCTGGAAAATGTTGCGCTGTGGCATGAACGCGATATTTCCCATTCCAGCGTGGAACGCGGCATTGCACCGGATACCACCATCACGCTCGACTTTGCGCTCAACCGTCTGGCCGGCGTGATCGAAAAGCTGGTGATCTATCCGGAAAACATGATGAAGAACCTGAACAAGTTCCGTGGTCTGGTTCATTCGCAGCGTGTGCTTCTGGCCCTGACGCAGGCCGGCATCTCGCGCGAAGATGCCTATCGCCTTGTCCAGCGCAATGCGATGAAGGTCTGGGAAAAAGGTGCCGACTTCCTTGAGGAACTGCTGGCTGATCAGGAAGTTCGTGCGGCCCTTTCCGAAGAAGAGATCCGCGAAAAATTCGATCTTGCCTACCACACCAAGCATGTGGACACGATCTTCAAGCGCGTCTTCGGCTGAGCCTGCAAGGCGTTCCTGAACTGATTCAACAAAAAGCCCCATGTTTTTAAAAACATGGGGCTTTTTCATTATCGCCTGACGGGATCAGGCAACCCGCCTGACCGTATTGATCACATTGCCCCAAGGGTCTTCAAAGGTACGATCATCGCCGCCGCGCGTATCTTCCAGTTCCACCCAGTTCAGGCCGGTGCGATCCTTGTCACGCTTGCCGGCGCCAAGGCTTGCCCATGTATTGGCCGCGATATGATGATGGTACTTGCCGGAAGACAGGAACACGGCGCGGTCACCATAATAGGAAACCGTGTCGAGGCCCACCTGCTCATTCCAGAACTTTTCCGCCTGTTTTGCATCACCAGCGCGCAGATGCACATGGCCGACAACCGTATTCTGCGGGGCGCCAGTCCATTCCCCACCTTCCAGTTTCAGTACATCGAGAAGGCCGCGTACATCCAGGGCATCGGTGCGCATTTCCACCAGCCCATCATTCCATGTCCACTGATCATTCGGACGGTCCGAATAGATTTCAATCCCATTGCCTTCCGGATCCGTGAGATAGATCGCCTCACTGACGATATGATCCGATGCGCCGCTAACCGGAATCTGCTGTTCGATGGCCCGGCGTGTCCAGCGCGCAAGATCACCACGTGTCGGCAGCAAAAATGCCGTATGAAACAGGCCGGCGCTGCGTGGATCATCCGGCCTTGCCGATGGGAACGACTCGATTTCCATCAATTCGCGATCGCCGGCACCAAGCACGATCGCACCATCCCGGCGGCCCATTTCATGCAGGCCCACGACCGCGCGATAATAGGCGGCAAGGTTTTCAGCGTCCCTTGCCTTCAGGCCGATGCGTGCAACGCGCACCGGCGTGGTCATGGCAAAAGGCAGCGGGGCTGCACCGGGCGCAGTTCTGTTTTCCGTCGTCATCTCGTTTTCCCTTGGCGCGGTTGCGCCAGAAGCCAGACTCATGGCGCCAAACACAGAACCGGCCGTGAGGACTGTTCGTCTGCTTAACACCACATCTGCTCCACATTCTGATTTCGCTGCCGATAAAATCGTTGTTCAATACGCATTTAACAAGTGCGCATTCTGAGAACAGCCTGTTCATCAATTCAATGCCAGATAGCCCGTCATGGTCACAAGACATGCGGTTGATCCGGCCATGACAGGCAGAAAAGCTTCAGGAAAACATGAATGAACATTAAATCAGATCAATATCTGCCTGTTCTTTATTGATTGAAATTCGTTTTTTTGCTTTTTCATATAAATTGGATTGGGGGAAATCATCATGAAATCGCAGATCTGCCGCCGGGCAATGCATTTGACTGCTTCTGTTCTTCTGGTCGGCAGCCTTGCCGTCAATCCGGGCCATGCCGACGCCACGATCCCGGACAAGGATATTGATGGCGCAGCCGACAGCCCGTTGATCAAGCGCTATGAAGGCTCGCATATCGTCTCCTATGACAAGAAGGTCTATGGCGAGCTGGCACTGCCACTGGCCGCACTCAAGGCGAGCGACAATCCGGATGAACGGGACGCGCACAATAACCGGGTTTACCGGCCGGACGTTGCCGAAGATGTTGCCGGAACAATCACGCGCCTGGCCTATGTCCTGCCTGAAGACCGCTCCCCCCTGGAAGTCCTGCGCAACTATCAGGATGAGATTGAAGCCAGCGGTGGTGAAGTCAAGTTTGAATGCAAGCGCGATACGTGCGGCGGCGACCAGTATCGGACATCTGATGGCGGCGGCGGCAAGATGAGCCTCACACAGAATTTCTTCTATGCCTCCGACATCAAGGAACATCCCCTTTCCACTGGCGGCTGTGCCCTGACCTCGCGCATCAGCGACCAGCATTATCTGACCGGCACGCTTCCAGCCGCCAATGGCACTGCATGGGTTACGGTGCAGACCTATCAGCCTGATCCGAACCCTGCCTGCAAGGCCCTTAAGGGCCGCACGATCGCGCTTGTCCACGTGATCGAGCCCAAGGCACGCGAAAAGAAAATGGTGGTGGTGAAGGCCGATGAAATGGCAAAGACCATCGATGCAAATGGCAGTATTTCGCTCTATGGCATCTATTTCGATACGGACAAGGCGGATCTGAAGGCTGAATCCGAACCAACCCTGCAGGAAATCGCCAATCTGCTTGCCGCCGAACCAAAACTTGTCGTACTGGTCGTTGGCCATACCGACAATCAGGGCAAATATGATTACAACCTCGATCTGTCATCGCGCCGTGCGGCGGCGGTCAAGAACGCGCTGGTGTCGAAACATGGCGTTGACGCCAAGCGCCTGATGACGGCAGGCGCCGGCATGATGGCGCCGATTGCCAACAATGATACGGAAGAAGGCCGGGCGAAAAACCGGCGCGTTGTTCTGGTCAAGGCCAATTAAAGCGCCTGTGGAAAGCAAGGCCTGACCAGTGGCGGCATGAGGTCAGCTTCTCGCCACCTTATTTCGACCTGTGCAAATCGCCATGGATGCTTGGGCGCAAAACTGCTTGGATAGAGGTTGCAATCATCCTAAAAGCACCCCAACTGAAGGCCGAAACACAGAACACACAGGCGCATGAAACCCGTGTCTTGCGCCAGACAAGCGAACAGATTGCAACATGAAAGTCAAAGACGCCGATATTCTCATCATCCCCGGCTATACCAATTCCGGCCCTGATCACTGGCAGACACGCTGGGAACAAAAGCTTTCCTCCGCACGGCGCGTCCAGCAGGCGGAATGGTCAAAGCCTGTGCGTGAAGACTGGGTTGCACAAGTTGTAAAGGCAGTCAATGAAGCAACCAAGCCCGTCGTGCTGGTTGCCCATTCCCTTGGGGTCGCCACGGCCATTCATGCCGTGCCGCATATCCAGCACAAGGTGGCAGGCGCATTCTTTGTTGCACCGCCGGATGTCGCCAATGAAAAAATCCGCCCAAAGCATCTGATGACCTTCGGGCCCTATCCGCGTGAGCGCCTGCCCTTCCCGTCGATCACGGTGGTCAGCCGCAATGATCCGTTCTCAAGCTTTGAAGCCGCAGAAGCGGTGGTCAAGGACTGGGGTTCGCTGCTGATTGATGCCGGCGAGGCCGGACATATCAATGCAGAATCAGGCCATGGCCCCTGGCCGGAAGGCTCGATGGTATTTGCGCAATTCATGGCGCAACTGCAATCGCCGATCCAGCACTAGGCCAGACAAGAAGCATGTCTCATCCCTGTCACAATCACGGCAGGCATGTGTTTAGAGCAATTCAGATTTGCACGGGAACGCTAATTGCTCCAGCATGCCGGTTTTCCGTCAAGAATGGCCGGAGTGTTGCTGCAACAATTACGCCTGCCCATCCGTCAATCCTTCGCCCCGCTTCCACGGTCGGTTAATCTTTCGCGCCAGCCTGAAGGAATGCGAAGTGGCAGCCTAATCAGCTCTTTCCAGTCAAGGCCAGAATGCGCAACACGGGAACATGCTCCGTGCCTGTTCACTGCGAGCAGCCATCCTTCAGGCCATTCTTCCGAAACCCAGCCATAAGACTGCGTATGATCAAACCATGCGCAGATTTCAGATCCATCACGCCAGATGGGCGTCTTCGTCTATAGCTATCACCTGTTCCTGGTCGGTCATATCAAGGAAGTCGATTCCGACACAGGCAACCATATCCAATATATCGACGAATTCTATGCTACAGCCAAGGCCGGCACATTGCCGACTTTCCGCCATGGCGAATGTTCCTGGGTTGGAAACTCATCCGGGAGCGTACCCTACTCCTGTCATCCCCCATCAGATCTGGAGCCGGGCCTGAAGCTGATAGCCGATATTTATAATGCCCTGCGCGAAGGCCCTGATTTTGAGCACACATTGTTCTGATTACTTTCGACGAGCATGGCGGTCCTTTATGATCACGTTTCGCCACCTGAAGCCATCAAAGCCTATCGCCATGACGTTAATGAGGATTTTCGTTTCGATCTGCTTGGCGTGCGTGTAGCGACGGTACTTGTCTCACCCTGGATCGGCGAAGCAACCATCTTCCATTCAACCCAGCTAGGCCGCCATTACGACGCGACCTCGTTCATTGCGACGATGCTGAAATGGCTGGGCATTCCCGCGACAAACTGGTGGCTGGTGGTCGTATCCGGGCGGCAGCAACCTTTGAATCGGTCTTCCAGATCGGAACAGTCTGCACGGACATACCGGATTACGTATTTGCACCCAAGCTTGATCCCAAACAGCTTGATATGCCCATGCATGATCTGACCGGCTCATTCTAAGGCGGACAATATCCCATCTCTGCCCAGACATTCTGCCTGCACAAGGGATCGAAAAGAAATGGATCATGTCTGCCAATCAGGGCAGTCTGAGGCAGGCCATTCAAGCCATGGATGCTTTGGAAGAATGCATGCGCCAGTTGAAGGCAAAGACTGCGCACTGGACAGACAAACAGGCTGAAGCCGCAGACAGGCAGGCCATTGCGAACCTGTCTGCGGCATGGTTGTCTGTTCGCACCAGCGCCCTGGCCATTCACCTGTTTTTGAGCCGATGTTCCAGAGAATGGCAAAACGGCACCCTGATTGGGTGCCGTTTGTATTCAAGAAAAATTTTCTGCTATTTCAAAAAGATACGATCAACATCGCACAAGTTGATTCAATCGCGATGGCCTCAGCCGCGCGTTGCCTTGACCAGCGCCTCTGCGGCCATGCACAGATAGGCCTTGTCATTGCCGACCGTGACAAAGCGGAAGCCGCGTTCGATATAGTGGCGTGCAAATTCGGCCGAACCGGAATAGATGCCGGCAATCTTGCCGGCGGCGGCAGCCTTGCTGGCGATTTCCGTGATTGGCTCAACGATTGATTCCGAATTCGGATCGACCTCACGGCCATTACTCCAGGCAATCGAGAAATCGGACGGGCCGACAAAGACGCCATCTATGCCGCGTACGCCGAGAATGGCGTCAAGCGCATCAAAGGCCTCGCGCGTTTCGATCATCGCAAAGGCTAGCGTTTGCTGATTCACCTGTGTCAGATAGTCACCCGAGCGCGGATCGCCATAGGAAGCCTTGTTGCGCATCGCACCCCATGAGCGTTCCCCGATGGGCGGATATTTCATGGCGGCGGCAAATCTGCGCGCGTCCTCAACCGAATTGACCATCGGCGCAATGACGGCTTCGGCGCCAAAATCAAGCGCGCGGCTGGCCATGTCGAAACGGCCGACCGGAATGCGCACAATGGCAGGCTTGCCGGCCTGCATGATGTGCCCAACGCCATGCAGCACGCTGGCTTCATCGTGACCGCCATGCTGCATGTCGAGCACGACTGCATCGAAGGCGCTGTGTGCGATGGCTTCAATGGTCAGCGGCTCTGGCAGAGTGGACCAGGCAGAAAGGATTGTTTCACCTGCACGCAGGCGTGAGGAGAGGGACATGGGGCTTATGCCTTCATTGACCGTGTGAAACAGCGGAAGGCCCGGACAAACGGGCCTTCCGGAACAGAATCAATCCTGATTGACCTGACGGATGGCTTCTTCCATCAGCACAATCATCTTTTCGCGAATGGCCGCGTCGGTTTCGTTTACGCCAGCCGCGTCAAAATCGGCACGGATCTTGCGGAAGACATCTTCATCACCTGCTTCCTCAAGATCAGCCGCAACGACTTCCTTGGCATAGGCTTCAGCTTCGCCGTCCTTCTTGCCAAGCAGTTCCGCAGCCCACAGGCCCAGCAATTTGTTGCGGCGCGCTTCGGCCTTGAAACGCAGATCAGCGTCGTGCGCGAATTTCTTTTCAAAAGCGTCGCGGCGGTCGTCCATGCCAGTCATTCGTCAGCTCCATGACTTAGAGTTATTGACTTCACATTACACACCTTCGCATGTGATGGTCATACGAAACCGTGTCTGAAACAAGCTATGGGCCAGAGATCTATCCCATTCCGGCTTAGATTGTTAATCGTTCTCTTGCCTAAAGCTGGCGATACGCGCAAGATTATGCAAGCAGCAATGATCACTTTCTTTTGTTTCGGCCCCCGGATTTGCCGAAAATTAGGGGACGGGCGCGAAGCGGGATTGTTAAAAGCCGTCAATTGCTATAGGTAGCGCGCGAGAATACCGGCATTTTGCCGGTCGACTTTAGCTATGGAACTCCGAGAAAAGCCATGAACCGTCGCCGCCGTATTTACGAGGGCAAGGCCAAGATTCTCTATGAAGGCCCTGAGCCCGGCACGCTTGTCCAGTTCTTCAAAGATGATGCAACTGCGTTCAATGCGAAGAAACATGAAATCATTGACGGGAAAGGCGTGCTCAACAACCGCATTTCCGAGCACATCTTCACACACCTGAACCGCATCGGCATTCCGACGCACTTCATCCGCCGCATCAACATGCGAGAGCAGTTGATCAAGGAAGTGGAAATCATCCCGCTTGAAATCGTGGTGCGCAATATTGCCGCCGGTTCTCTGGCAAAGCGCCTCGGCATCGAGGAAGGCACGGTACTGCCGCGTTCGATCATCGAATTCTATTACAAGGCTGACGCCCTGGACGATCCGATGGTCACCGAAGAACACATCACCGCTTTCGGCTGGGCAAGCCCACAGGAAATCGATGACATCATGGCGCTTGCCATCCGCGTCAACGACTTCCTCACCGGCCTGTTCTGCGGCATCGGCATCCAGCTTGTCGATTTCAAGATGGAATGCGGCCGCCTGTTCGAAGGCGACCTGATGCGCATCGTCGTTGCCGACGAAATCTCGCCCGACTCAGCCCGCCTATGGGATCTCAACACCAATGAGAAGCTTGACAAGGATCGCTTCCGCCGCGACATGGGCGGACTGGTCGAAGCCTATCAGGAAGTCGCGCGTCGTCTCGGCATCATGAACGAAAACGACACGCCGCGTCCATCTGGCCCGGTACTGGTAAAGTAATCTTCCCCCAGCCCGGAAGCACCTTCCGGGCTGTTTCGTTCGATCTACAAGTGAACAGGAACCACCAAGTGATCAAGGCACGCGTCACCGTTACATTGAAAAACGGCGTTCTCGACCCGCAGGGCAAGGCCATCGTCGGCGCACTCGGCAGCCTCGGTTTTACCGGCGTCAACTCCGTACGTCAGGGCAAGGTATTCGATCTGGAACTGGAAGGTTCCGACAAGGCGAAGGCTGAAGCCGAACTGAAAGAAATATGCGAAAAGCTGCTCGCCAATACGGTGATCGAAGATTATTCCATCGCCATTGGCTGATGTGACTTTCCCGGTTAAGGACCAAGGCACGCCATGAAATCCGCAGTCATCCTTCTCCCCGGCCTCAACCGTGATCGTGACATGATCGCAGCGGTTACCAAGATCACCGGCAAGGCGCCCGTGACCGTATGGCAGACCGACACGACCATTCCCGACGATGTGGATCTGATCCTCATACCCGGCGGCTTTTCCTATGGCGACTATCTGCGTTGCGGCGCGATTGCGGCACGCATGCCGGTCATGCAGGCCGTACGCGAAAAAGCCGACAAGGGCGTCAAGGTCATGGGCGTCTGCAACGGCTTCCAGATTCTCGTCGAAGCCGGTCTCCTGCCCGGCGCCCTGATGCGCAATGCCTCGCTCAAATTCGTCTGCCGTGAAGTGAAGCTTGAAGTCAGCAATGCCAATACAGTCTTCACCCGCGGCTACAGGCAGGGACAGATCATTCGCTGCCCGGTCGCGCATCATGACGGCAATTATTTTGCCGATGCCGAAACGCTGAAGCGCCTTGAAGGTGAGGGTCAGGTTGTCTTCCGCTATGCCGAAGGCACCAACCCGAACGGATCGGTCAATGACATTGCCGGCATCGTCAATGAACGCGGCAATGTGCTTGGCATGATGCCGCACCCTGAAAACCTGATTGAAGACGCCCATGGCGGACGTGACGGTCGCGCCCTTTTTGAAGGCGTCCTGGGCATTGCTGCCTGATCGGGACAAGCTTTCCACCTCAACGGCGCGCAATCAAAAGCGCGCCGTTATCTTTTGAAAAATGGATTCAAAAGACAAGTGTAACTATCTGTTTTCATGAATTTCAATTTTCTGCGCGCAGTCGTTTTTTCTGGCGCCCGATCACATGATGTTCAATATGCCTTCAGGGCAGATAAAGCTTCTGGCTCTTCAGTAAAATTCGTGTCACCCTTATTGCCTGTTTTGCAATTTATTGGGAGATCCGACCATGCAGCTTTATACCAGACCGCTCTCTCCCTATTCTGCCTTTGCCCGTGGTGTATTGTATCTTAAAGACTTGCCCTTCAAGCCCATAACGCCTGCCTATCCATTCGCCGCTGAAGTGGCGAAAGTGAATCCTTTCAAGCGCATACCCATTCTGGTTACCAGTTCAGGTGAAGTTCTTTATGAAGCTGCCGTGATTGCGGAATATCTGGAAGACCATTTTCCGCACAAGACGCTTTTGCCGGGTACCCCGCGCGAGCGTGCATTGATCCGGCTTCTGGCGCGCATTGCCGAGCTGGATGTACTTGGGCCAGCCAACAAGCTGTTCGTGTTGTTGTCAAAACAGGAACGCGACCTGCCTACCATTGCCCGCTTGTTTGAAAAAATGCATGCCGGTCTTGCCGTGGTGGAAAGCCGCCTTGGACCGGGCGATTATGCGATCGGCAATACGCCCACCCTTGCCGATGCATGGTTGTTGCCGGTGCGTTTCCTGATGGAGCCGCTGAAGAAATTATCCGGCAAGACAGATTTACTGGACGCCTATCCCAGATTCGATGCATATGCGGCAAAGGCAAAGCAGAATCCGGCGCTTGAACGCATCTGGAATGAAATGAGCGATGGTCTGCAGGATTTCATGCCGCAACTTGTCTGACATTCCTTCCAGACATTCACCCGGCAGGACATTTCCCATCGAACAGAATCATGCGAAATGCCTGTCTTCAGTTTACTCATGTCCTGAGCCCAAAGCCCCACCCTTTGGGCAGACATGCTCAAGCCCAGCCGTGGAGTACTTTCTTGAACTGCAAAAAACTTGCCATTCTAGCCCTGCCTGCGCTTGCGCTGATTGCAGCCTGTTCACCACGCCCTTCCGCACCAAGCCTGCCCCATCCAAGCCGTGCGGCCCTGCCCACCATGGAGCGCGTGGCATTGGCTGCAAACCACTGCTGGTTCAAGTCCAAAGACAAGGATTTCCGCGGCTATACGCTGGCGCCGGAGCTTAATTCCTATACCGGCCGGCCGCGCATTCTGGTCGTGCCGGGCAGAAACCCTGCCGCGCGTCCGCTTCTGGTCGTGCAGGCTGAAGGCAATCCCGCCCGTGTCGAAACCTTCGGCCCCCTGCTGCAACAGGTTCAGGGAGCACGCATTCTCGATGATGTGAATCGCTGGGTAGCAGGACAGACCGGCTGTTAGGGCCGCTCCGGCCTGTCTTATCCGGCAGGGGTGGAAAAAGCCACAACGCCTTGCGATTTGCCATGGAAAGCGGCATTTTCCTGTCGCTCTTTTGGACAACTTGGGTTAAAGAGGCGCCTTGAAACCTAAGGCGACCGTCCCTCAGGCACAGGGCGCCGGACGCCGCAGCCTGCAACGGGGTTCCCCATTTCCATGACTATTTCCAATACGCGAGAAATCACGCCGGAACTGATTGAGGCACACGGCCTGAAGCCAGAAGAATATCAGCGCATTCTTGCACTGATCGGACGCGAGCCAACCTTTACCGAACTCGGCATCTTTTCGGCCATGTGGAACGAACATTGTTCGTACAAGTCCTCAAAGAAGTGGCTGCGTACCCTGCCGACCAGCGGCCCGCGCGTCATTCAGGGCCCGGGCGAAAATGCCGGTGTGGTTGATATTGGCGATGGTGACTGTGTCGTCTTCAAGATGGAAAGCCACAATCACCCGTCCTATATCGAACCCTATCAGGGGGCGGCAACGGGCGTTGGCGGTATCTTGCGCGACGTCTTCACCATGGGCGCACGTCCGGTCGCAGCCATGAATGCGCTGCGCTTTGGCGAGCCTGACCATCCAAAGACCCGTCACCTTGTTTCCGGTGTCGTTGCCGGCATAGGCGGCTATGGCAATTCCTTCGGCGTTCCGACCGTTGGCGGCGAAGTCAATTTCGACAAGCGCTACAATGGCAATATTCTCGTCAATGCCTTTGCGGCGGGTCTCGCCAAGACCGACGCCATTTTCTATTCCAGAGCCGAAGGTGTTGGCCTTCCGGTTGTCTATCTCGGCGCAAAGACCGGTCGCGATGGTGTTGGCGGTGCCACCATGGCCTCGGCCGAATTTGACGAATCAATCGAGGAAAAGCGCCCGACCGTTCAGGTCGGCGATCCCTTCACCGAAAAATGCCTGCTGGAAGCCTGCCTTGAACTGATGGCCTCGGGCGCAGTCATCGCCATTCAGGACATGGGTGCTGCCGGCCTCACCTGCTCGGCAGTTGAAATGGGCGCCAAGGGCGATCTCGGTATTGAGCTCAACCTCGATAATGTTCCGGTGCGCGAAGAAAACATGACAGCCTATGAAATGATGCTGTCCGAGAGCCAGGAGCGCATGCTCATGGTTCTGAAGCCGGAGAAGGAAAAAGAGGCAGAAGCCATTTTCCGCAAATGGGGGCTGGATTTTGCCATTGTCGGCAAGACCACGGATGATCTTCGCTTCCGTGTCATTCATCAGGGCGAGGAAGTCGCCAATCTGCCGATCAAGGAACTGGGCGACGAGGCACCGGAATATGACCGCCCATGGGTTGAACCGGCAAAGCCTGCACCTCTGACCGCAAGCGATGTGCCGCAGGTTCAGGACTATTCCGCTGCTCTCATCAAGCTCATCGGCTCGCCAGACCTGTGCTCGCGTCGCTGGGTCTATGAACAATATGATACGCTGATCCAGGGCAATTCGCTGCAATTGCCGGGCGGTGATGCCGGCGTCATCCGCGTGGAAGGCCATGCCAAGAAGGCGCTTGCCTTCTCGTCGGATGTCACCCCGCGCTACTGCGAGGCCGACCCGTATGAAGGCGGCAAGCAGGCTGTGGCCGAATGCTGGCGCAACATTACCGCCACCGGCGCAGAACCGCTGGCTGCCACCGACAATCTCAATTTCGGCAATCCGGAAAAGCCGGAAATCATGGGGCAGTTCGTCAAGGCAATCGAAGGCATTGGCGAAGCCTGCCGCGCGCTCGATTTCCCGATCGTCTCCGGCAATGTGTCGCTTTACAATGAAACCAATGGTCAGGCGATCCTGCCGACGCCAACCATTGCCGGCGTTGGCCTGATCCAGGACTGGACGCAGATGGCGCGCATTGGCGGCATGCAGGACGGTGACGTGCTGGTTCTGCTGGGTGGTGACGGCAGCCATCTTGGCCAGTCGGTCTATCTGCGCGACCTGTTTGGCCGCGCCGATGGCCCTGCCCCTCATGTCGATCTTGCCATTGAAAAGCGCAATGGCGAATTCGTCCGCTCGGCCATCCGCAATGGTCAGGTGACTGCCTGCCACGATATTTCTGATGGCGGACTTGCGATTGCTGTGGCAGAAATGGCGATAAAATCGGGCAAAGGTGTGGCAGTGGATGCAGGCGATGGCCTGCCGCATGTCTTGCTGTTCGGTGAGGATCAGGCCCGTTATGTCGTCGCCGCCACGCCAGAAAATGCCCGCCTGATCGCGCTCAATGCAGAAGGTGCCGGCATTCCGTTCCGCATCCTTGGCACGGTTGGCGGTGATCGCGTCAGGTTCGGCTCGGTCTGCGATGTCAGCCTTGCCGATCTGGTCAATGCATATGAAGGCTGGTTCCCGGCCTTCATGAATGGCGAACCGTCGGCCGACAACTGATCGCCAGTTTCCTTTTCCTGATCGCCCGGCCTGGATATTTCAAGCCGGGCGATTGTTATTATGACTATTTAATTGTTAGACAGATATCCGTTGACGTAGCACCATGGTAGGCTACGATTCGAATATGAAGCAAAGCCTGACAACAGGAGAATTTGCATGGCTATGGACGCACACGAGATCGAAAAACTGATACGCGAAGGTATTCCTGACGCGAAGGTGACGATCCGTGACCTTGCCGGAGATGGCGAACATTATGCGGCGGAAGTGGTTGCCGAAAGCTTTCGCGGAAAATCGCGCGTACAGCAGCACCAGATGGTCTATGACGCCCTGAAGGGCAATATGGGTGGTGTTCTGCACGCACTCGCGCTGCAGACCAGCGTACCGGAATGATATCTGCCGTCCATGGAAATGGGCATATATATATGCACGCGGGGTGTTTCGCTGCAGGCAATTGTATATATGTAGGTGACCCGCAATAGTATGCCGGAATTTGAACCGGCATTTGAAAGGAATGACGATGCCAGGCATCAATGATTTCATCGATAATGAAGTAAAGACCAATGACGTCGTGCTCTTCATGAAGGGCACGCCGGACTTCCCGCAGTGCGGCTTCTCCGGACAGGTCGTACAGATCCTCGACTATCTCGGCGTAGACTATAAGGGCATCAATGTTCTGGCTTCTGACGAACTGCGTCAGGGCATCAAGGACTATTCCAACTGGCCGACCATTCCGCAGCTCTACATCAAGGGCGAATTCATCGGCGGTTGCGACATTGTGCGCGAAATGTTCCAGTCCAACGAACTGCAGACCCTGCTTGCCGACAAGGGCATTGCCACCAGGGCTGCCTGACCTTCGGACCGGGCACATTCCGCCCCCGTTGCAAAGGCGCCCGACAGGCGCCTTTGCCATTTTCACGCCTGATCAATCAGCCGCACGCGCTGAACTGTCATATCTGGCCCAATCTCTGAAATCTGCCGCAAAACGGCCTATCATCGGTCAAGGATGCAAACAACATGCCTCTCGACTCCAAGCAGCCTGAACGGGATTCGTTCGCCATTGGACGCCGCGAATTCATCGCGATCATTGCCGCCATCATGTCGATCAACGCGCTTGGCGTTGACATCATGCTGCCTGCGCTGCCGCAGATCGGCGAGTCACTGCATGTCCAGTCTGCAAACCATGTGCAATATATCATCACCGCCTATCTGCTTGGCATGGGGGTTTCGCAATTATTCTATGGCCCGCTCAGTGACCGCTTTGGACGCAGGATTCCGCTTTTTGGCGGTCTTGCCATCTATATTGTCGCCTCGCTTGCCTCTGCGTTTGTCAGCGACTTTACCACAATGATCATTCTGCGCATTCTGCAGGGGGTTGGCTCTGCCTCAAGCCGTGTGATCTCCATGTCAATCGTGCGTGACCGTTTTTCCGGACGCGCCATGGCCGAAGTCATGTCGCTGACCATGATGGTCTTCATGATCCTGCCAATCCTGGCGCCAGCAACGGGACAAGTCATCCTGTTCTTTGGCAACTGGCACCTGATCTTCATCATGATGGCCCTCATCACCGCCGTCATCGGCCTGTGGGTGCTCATACGCATGCCGGAAACGCTTGCCGATAGCAATCGCCGTCCCCTGACCTTCAAAAGCGTGGTCGGCGGCTTTGGCATTGTCATGACCAACCGCATTGCGCTTTGCTATATGCTGGCCACATCCTTCATTCTTGGCGCTCTGTTCGGCTATATCAATTCGGCGCAGCAGATCTTTGTCGACATTTATGGCCTTGGCGAATTCTTCCCGCTGGCTTTTGCGATCGTGGCGGCAACGCTGGCGCTGGCCTCCTTCCTCAATTCGCGACTGGTCGGCCGTTTCGGCATGCGCCGCATTTCGCAGACCATGCTGTTTTCCTTCATCGGTTTCAGCCTGTTGTGGGTGGTGCTTGAGCTTGTGCTGGAGGGCCCCATCCCCTTCCCGATCCTGATGACACTTTACATGATCGTGATGTTCTCCTTCAGCCTGGTCATGGGCAATTTCAATGCCCTTGCCATGGAGCCGCTGGGGGCAATTGCGGGTACGGCTTCTTCCGTGCTCGGCTTTACCCAGACGATCATCGGCGCATCCCTCGGCGCGGTGATCGGACAGGCCTTTGACGGCACCACAACCCCGGTTGCCTGCGGCTATTTCGTGCTTGGCATTATTTCGCTGGGCTTTGTGCTGATTGCTGAAGGCGGAAAACTGTTTCGCGTGCAAAACCAGCCCAGACGGCATGAACAGTAATTCAGAGACAACAATCCAGTAAAAGGCCCGTCAAGTGCGGGCCTTTTCCATTTGCAGCCTATTCGCGGAAAAGCGCCTGATGAATGGCCCGCCAGCTTTCCGCATCGGGTGCGGCGAGCAGGCCGCCACCCGTATGACAGGGCAGATAGTCACTGCCATCCCAGCGCTTGAGATAACCGCCGGCTTCCTGATGAATGAGCGCACCCGGCAGATGATCCCATGGCATCAGCCGACTATAAGCGGAAAAATGCGCGCCGCCCGTGGCGAGAATGCGATAATCATGCGCGGCACAACGATAGCCGATCTGTGCCAGGAATTGCGTCAGATTGCGTGCAAGACGCGAACGCAAAGGCTCAAGCGCATATTGCCAGGACACAACGCCTGTCATGCGCGCAATGCTGTCAGGCGCCGCAACATGCGCTGGCCGTTCTGTCCCGTCCGAGCGGCGAATGACTGCGCCACTGCCCTTCATCGCCATGATCCAATCCTTGCAGACCGGGTCATGAATGATGGCTGCAATGGTCTCGCCCCTTGCCACGACCGCCAGCATGACTCCAAAGAGCGGCACGCCAGAGGCAAAATTGAACGTGCCATCGACCGGATCAATGGTGATGGCGAAATCTGCCGAAGAAAGCCCGTCAAGCAGGCGGGGATTGGCGGCACAGGCCTCCTCGCCGACGATCAGGGCATTGGGAAAACGCTCTTCCAGACGTGCCGTGATCAGCCGTTCCGCATTGACGTCAGCCTCTGTCACCAGATCGGCAGGCGAGCTTTTCTCATGAATGGCGCCGGCATCAAGACGGCGAAAGCGTGGCATGATTTCCAGCTGGCCTGCTTCGGCCAGCACGCCGGCCAGCCAGTCCATATGAGAAGCATCAAATTTCATCTTTTGTCATGCCCGGTTGCAGCGCGAGGGCAGCAAAATTAAACAGCTTGCGATCAAGCAGATGGCTGGGGCGGACATTGGTCAGCGCACGGATCATCGTGTCCTTCCGGCCCGGCATGCGCCTTTCAATATCGGCCAGCATGGCCTTCATCGCATTGCGCTGCAGCCCGTCCTGACTACCGCACAGATTGCACGGAATGATCGGAAACTTCATGGCAATGGCGAATTTTTCCATGTCATCTTCCGCCACATAGGCAAGCGGGCGGAACACCATCAGATCACCGTCATCATTGACCAATTTGGGCGGCATGGCAGCCAGTCGCCCGCCATGAAACAGGTTCATGAAGAAGGTTTCGAGAATATCTTCCCGGTGATGCCCCAGGACAATCGCCGTGCAGCCTTCCTCGCGTGCAATGCGGTACAGATTGCCGCGACGCAGGCGCGAGCAGAGTGAACAATAGGTCTGGCTTTCCGGAATCTTCTCGGTCACGACCGAATAGGTGTCCTGATATTCGATCCGGTGCGGAATATCATATTTGTTGAGCCAATCCGGCAGGATGTGTTTCGGAAAATTCGGCTGGCCCTGATCGAGATTGCAGGCCAGAAGCTCTATCGGCAGGAGCCCGCGCCATTTCAGATCCAGCAACAGCGCCAGCAAGCCATAGGAATCCTTGCCGCCAGACAGGCAGACCAGCCAGCGTTCACCTGGCTTGACCATGGAGAAATCCTCGATCGCCTGCCGCGTCATGCGCAGGAGGCGCTTGCGCAGCTTGTTGAACTCAACCGAGGCAGGCACATCCCGAAACAGGGGATGACAGCCATCACTGCCAGTATCTGCCGTCATTTCCGAATCTATGGCGTTCATGTTCTTGCCTGTCTGATGAAATATGGCGCCTACATACAAAAAAGCCTCAGCAAGGGGAAGCACAAGACAAGCAGTTCCAGGGAAAGTGGATACCGGTTTCCGTTCGCCATGGTGAAAAGACAAGATGCCGGCAATTTTCTGATCCCATGATTGCCGGCAAAGAAAAACCCGCACCGGTGACAGCGCGGGCTCGGATTTCTTCAGATGTTGCGCCACGGGGGCGCAATCTATTAACGCGAATAGAATTCGACGACCAGATTTGGTTCCATCTGGACGGCATATGGCACATCCGAAAGAGACGGAACGCGGGTGTAGGTCGCAACCATCTTGTTGTGGTCAACTTCGATGTAGTCCGGAACATCACGCTCAGCGAGCTGAACCGATTCCAGAACCATTGCGAGCTGCTTCGACTTTTCGCGTACTTCAACCACATCACCTGGCTTCAGGCGGTAGGACTGAATGTTGACGCGACGGCCGTTCACATTCACGTGACCATGATTGATGAACTGACGGGCAGCGAAGATCGTCGGTACGAACTTGGCGCGGTAAACAACAGCATCCAGACGCGATTCGAGCAGACCGATCAGGTTTTCACCCGTATCGCCCTTGCGGCGTACTGCTTCCTCATAGGTCCTGCGGAACTGCTTTTCAGAAATGTCGCCGTAGAAGCCCTTGAGCTTCTGCTTTGCGCGCAGCTGTACGCCATAGTCGGACAGCTTGCCCTTGCGGCGCTGGCCATGCTGGCCCGGGCCATATTCACGACGGTTTACCGGGGACTTCGGGCGGCCCCAGATGTTTTCGCCAAGACGACGGTCAATTTTGTATTTTGCGGATTCGCGCTTGCTCATCGCATTTCCTTATATGTTGGAGCACCTTGCGGCGCAGACAGGAAACGCGCCCTCCTCTGCCACCATGACTGGTGACTGACAGGATGAAGCACGCGAACGCAGGCCTCATCCACGGGACACGTCAAATGAAACGCCGGAGCCATCAGCACCAGCGCTACGGGCTTTTAATCGCTGCAGGACGCGCTTGTCAAGGCAAGACCCCACTTTCCGCGACTCTGTTCGCATTCGTCATGAAGTCTGACGGTGCCATGCCTGTGCAGGCCTTGTTTCCCATTGCCGCTCCTGCCTGTCCCCACATGCCGGGAAACTGACTGCGGTGAAAGCCTGCGCGCTATCTATTTCTTGCGATACTTCGTCATATATCGCTGAAGTATAATACAGGCTCAGACATAGAGTATCCCAAGGAGGGGCTGATGCATAAACTCACGACAGCCACTTTCGGGTCGATTGTGATGCCTGCTGGCACAACAAGCATCCTGCCCGCCAAAATGAACAGTACACCACTTTCTTTAGATCGCTCCAACGAGTGTGATCTTTATGCATATGAGAAATGCCAGCGTTACAGCAGTGCGATTGGCCGGTTCAACCGATGTTATGCGGCAATCTATCGCTATTGCCTCAATAGCCAGGGTTGGAAAGTTGATTGAAAAGCCCATCCGCTGGATGTGGTAAAAGGCAATGTGCGATTGCCAAGCCTTTTGACATGTCCGCAGAATGAAATGACCGTGACACAGACATGACGGAGATCTCTGCCTCGGTGTTGCGGCCGTTCATTCATCCAGCAGTGCCATGCACCTTCTGTGCGGGATGGATCGACCCAGATGCCAAGTCTCGATGACTGGTTTGGGCGCCATTATTCTACATGGCTGAAAAGCTGAATGGCGCCTGAAACCGGGACTGCCACTGCGCTGGAATGGCAGTCCCGGCAAGCCCTCTCCCCAGCGCCACTCGGCGCTGTCGCATCTCGTCCATCGTCATGGAACACACGAGCAAAGATACGCACCTGTATGCGCAGTCAGTCTGATTGTTGCCCTGCTGTTGCCAGTCTGTTTCCCGACCGTGGCCTTCACACATCGGCATACATTCACCAAGCTGAAGGCAGGGCCATCAAGGTGGGCTCAGTTCAACCGTCCCCTGAAACGGCATCCTTGCACTGTCGTCACACGCTTTACAGGAACAGGCATGACCAGAATCGCATTGATTGGAGCCAGCGGATTTGTCGGCTCTGCCATTTTGAAAGAAGCTGTTGCGCGGGGCAACGCGGTCACTGCCCTGGTGCGTCACCCGGAAAAGGTTGAAAGGCTTGACAATGTCATAGCCATCAAGGCCGATGTGTTCGATACGGAAGCACTGGCAAAACAGCTTGCCGGGCATGATATCGTCATCTCAGCCTTCAATCCGGGATGGGAGGCCGACAATATCCGGCAGCGTCATGTTGAAGGCAGCCGCGCAATCACCGAGGCGGTCAAAAAGGCGCAGATCAAGCGCCTGATCGTGGTTGGCGGTGCAGGCAGCCTTTATGTCAACGGCGCGCAGCTGGTCGATTCACCGGATTTTCCGGCCGAATGGAAAGAAGGTGCTCTGGGGGCCAGGCAAGCGCTCAATGATCTGCGTGCGGAAACCGAACTGGAATGGAGTTTTGTTTCGCCGGCCATCATGCTAGAGCCGGGAGAGCGCACGGGCCAATATCGTCTCGGCGGCGATGAGCCGGTATTTGACGCCAACGGCAATTCGAAAATTTCTGTCGCTGATCTTGCCGTCGCCATTCTCGATGAGGCCGAGCAGGGCAGACATATCCGCAAGCGCTTTACCGCGGCCTATTGATAGGCGTCGATTGATGCCCCCAATCAATATGCCGCCCGGTGATATAGAGCCCCTGCCCCACGCCGGGTGATATGCGCCCATGGCAGCCGTTCATTGAAATAACCGGTTGATATTGACCAGTGCATACGGTCATTGAGACCTGCCGGTTGAGCCGGATCTCCGGTGTGTTCTTGACACACCGGAAAGATCAGACCAGCTCCACGTCAACGACGCCCGGTATTGCCTTCATTGCCGAGGCGATCTGCGGCGAGACACGATAGCGGTGCGGCAGCTCGATCTCGATTTCGCGCTGACCATTATCCTTGATCAGAATGAGACTGACCTGCCCGTCGCCGCGCGTATTGAAATGCGGCGCGATATGGCGAATGACATCGGCTGTACGCAGATAAAGTCGCATTGCCTTCTGCATCCGACAGGCTTCATCTTCCAGTGACAGGACGGTCTGGATACGCAGGCCAATTCCTTCCGGCCGGTTTTCTGCTGCGACAGTCACAACAACGGATTTGCCGCTTTCCAGCAGATCACGATATTGCGCCAGCCCTTCCGAAAACAGCACCGCTTCAAACTGGCCGGTCGCATCCGACAATTGCACAATGCCCATCTTGTTACCAGTACGGGTCTTGCGCTCCTGACGGGCGGTGACCGTTCCAGCCAGACGGCCAGCCGTTGCGCCACGCTTCACGGCAGCGGCAAAATCGGCCCAGCTTTGCACGCGCATGCGCTCCAGAACCTGGCGATATTCGTCCAGCGGATGGGCGGAAAGATAAAAGCCGACAGCCTGAAACTCGCGATGCAGTTTTTCCGATGGCAACCATGGCGCAACCTGCGGCAGGATGAGCTTTTCCTTTGGCACGCCAGACATGCCAAAAATATCGGACTGACCGCTTGCCGCATTTTCCTGCGTGCGCTGCGCAAACCCCATGATGCGATCAATACCGGCGCTGAGCGATTCACGCGAATGACCAAAGCAATCCAGCGCCCCGGCATTGATCAGGCTTTCCAGCACGCGCCGGTTGACGATGCGCGGATCGATGCGCTCACAGAAATCCTCAAGACTTTCAAATGGCTTTTCCGCCCGCACCGCCACGATATGGTCAACGGCCGCTTCGCCCACGCCCTTGATCGCCGCAAGCGAATAGAAAATCTTGCGCTCGCCGACCTCGAAGGCACGATAGGAGGTCATGACGGAAGGCGGGACGACCTCAATACCAAGCCGCATGGCTTCCAGACGGAAATCATTCAGCTTTTCCGTATTGTTCATATCATAGGTCATCGTCGCGGCGAGGAACTCGACCGAATAATGCGCCTTCATATAGGCGGTCTGATAGGAAACAATGCCATAGGCTGCAGCGTGCGACTTGTTGAAGCCATAGTCGGCAAACTTGGCCAACAGGTCGAAGATCATATTTGCCTGCGCCTTGTCCACACCCCGCTCAACCGCGCCATCCACGAAACGGGCACGCTGCTTGTCCATTTCTTCGCGGATCTTCTTACCCATGGCGCGGCGCAACAGGTCTGCTTCACCCAGCGAATAGCCGGCAAGCACCTGCGCGATCTGCATCACCTGTTCCTGATAGACAATGACGCCTTGCGTTTCCTTGATCAGGTGATCGATCTTCGGGTGAATGGAGGCAATTTCTTCCTCGCCATTCTTGCGCGCATTATAGACCGGGATATTTTCCATCGGCCCCGGACGATAGAGCGCAACAAGGGCGATAATATCCTCGATCCGGTCAGGTCGCATGCCAAGCAGCGCCTTGCGCATGCCCGCACTTTCCACCTGGAACACGCCAACCGTCTCACCGCGCGAGAGCATTTCATAGGTCAGCTTGTCATCATAGGGCAGATGGGTGAGATCGATCTTGATTCCCTTGCGTGCCACCAGCTTGACGGCCGTCTGCAGCACCGTCAGCGTCTTGAGGCCAAGAAAGTCGAACTTGACGAGGCCTGCCTGTTCAACCCATTTCATGTTGAACTGGGTTACCGGCATGTCCGAACGCGGATCGCGATACATGGGCACGAGCTCGGACAGTGGTCGGTCACCAATCACGATGCCGGCGGCATGCGTTGAAGCGTGGCGGTAAAGCCCCTCAAGTTTCAGCGCGATGTCAAGCAGCCTGCCAACGACCGGCTCCTTCTCGCGCTCTTCCATCAGCTTCGGTTCTGTTTCGATGGCCTGGGCAAGCGATACCGGATTGGCCGGGTTCTGCGGCACCAGCTTGCAGAGACGGTCAACCTGACCATAAGGCATTTCCAGCACGCGCCCAACGTCGCGCAGCACGGCGCGCGCCTGCAGTGTACCAAAGGTGATGATCTGGGCGACCTGATTGCGCCCATATTTCTCCTGCACATAGCGGATCACCTCTTCGCGGCGATCCTGACAGAAGTCGATATCGAAGTCCGGCATCGAAACGCGATCCGGATTAAGAAAACGTTCAAACAGCAACGAGAAGCGTAACGGGTCAACATCGGTGATGGTCAGGGCATAGGCCACCAGCGAACCCGCACCCGAACCACGCCCCGGCCCGACGGGAATGTCATGCGCCTTTGCCCACTTGATGAAGTCCGAAACAATGAGAAAGTAACCCGGAAATTTCATGCGGGTGATGATGCCGATCTCATATTCGAGACGCTCTTCATATTGCTCAGGCGTATAGCCTTCCGCACAGCCGGCCGTCTCCAGCCGCATTTTCAGCCCCTCGCGCGCCTGACGCGCCAGCTCATCGGCCTCTGCCTGCATGGCTGCTTCAGGTTCCTCCGTCTCGCCGGTAAAGCGCGGCAGGATCGGCTTTCTGGTCTGGGTGAACCAGCTGCAGCGCTGAGCGATTTCGACGGTATTGTCGAGCGCTTCCGGCAGATCGGAAAACAGCGCCACCATTTCGGCACGGCTTTTCAGATAATGATCCGGCGTCAGACGACGGCGATCATCGTTTGACAGGATCTGGCCTTCTGCAATCGCAAGCAGGGCGTCATGCGCCTCATAATCTTCCGCCGTAAGGAAAAAGGCCTCATTCGTGGCAACCAGCGGCAAATCAAGCTCATAGGCAAGCCCGATGGTCCTTGCCTCAAGCGCACGGTTATAGCCGGCATGGCGCTGCAATTCGACGTAAAGCCGATTGCCAAAAATCTGCTTCAGGAATTCAAGCCTTGAACGCGCCCGATCGGGCCTGTCCATCGACAGCGCATGGCCAATCGGCCCAAGCGGCCCGCCGGTCAGAACAATGATATCCCTGGACAGATCCCTGAGCCAGCCCGCTTCGATATGCACCGGATCGCCGGTTGGCGTATCGAGATAGGCGCGGCTGACCAGCCGAACCAGATTGGCATAGCCTTCTTCGGTCGCTGCCAGCATGACCAGTGGCGCCAGATCCAGCGCCATCTTGCGATTGGCACTACGGCTGTTGTCGCTGTGATCGCCAAAGGCAATATCAAGCTGACAGCCGATGATCGGCTGCAGCCCCTCTTTCGAGGCTTTCTGCGCAAATTCAAGCGCACCAAAAAGATTGTTCGTATCGGTAATCGCAATAGCCGGCGCCTCATCGGCTATTGCCTGTTTGATGATCTTTCCAACCGGAAGCGCACCTTCCAGCAGGGAATAGGCCGAGTGAACCCGCAGATGCACAAAGCGCGGTGATGATCCGCCTGTTGCCGTCGCATTGTCTGCTGTCTCACTCATTGCATCAATCCTGTTTGATTGCACCAGTTCCGTCGCATGTGTCGTGGCGGGTCCGCCCCCACGATTCTATGAGGTGCTTATCGCAGTTTCCGGCAATGCGCATCGCATGTCCACAGAAACAGGCAATTGTGAACAGGCTGCACGAAAATTGTCCGCTGTTCAGATTGCGCTGACCCAGATGGCGAAAGTGGCGACAAACAGGCTGACGGAGATGAAGGACAGAACGTCTTGCACGATATCAGTCATGGAAAGCTCCTCTCGTTCACTTATGTTTTTAGTTTGTTCCTTTTTTGTTCATAAGTCAACACCAATCAGAGCGTCCGCTTGCATTTAAGGTTTACAGAATATGAATAGGCAGAATCGCGCCTGCGCGCTTACCGTGCGGCACGCTGCAAACATGTTTTCGTGGGGGGAAACCTCCGAGGGGCGCCAGATCAGAGATCGACGACCTTGCCGTCCCTCAGCGTCACGACGCGATCCATCCGGCGGGCCAGATCATGATTATGGGTAGCAATCAGCGCAGAAAGGCCCGACTGGCGCACCAATGCTTCCAGCGCGCCAAAGACATAGGTGGAGGTTGTCGGATCAAGATTGCCGGTCGGCTCGTCAGCCAGCAGCACCAAAGGCGCATTGGCAACCGCGCGCGCAATTGCAACGCGCTGCTGTTCGCCACCTGACAATTCCGCCGGACGATGCGAAGCGCGTTTGCCAATCTTCATATAATCAAGCAGCATCTGCGCACGTTCTGCCGCCACCTTCCGGTCAAGGCCGCGGATCATCTGCGGCATCATGACATTTTCCAGCGCAGAAAATTCCGGCAGCAAATGATGGAACTGATAGACAAAGCCAATATCGTTGCGGCGGATCGCCGTGCGGTCCTCGTCGGACAGATCCTTGCAGGAACGCCCATCAAGGATGACATCGCCACTGTCCGGCCGTTCCAGCAGACCGGCCGTATGCAGCAGGGTGGATTTTCCGGCTCCTGAAGGGGCGACCAGGGCCACCATCTCGCCACGCCGCAAGGTAAATCCAGCGTCTTTCAGAATGACCAGCTCGCGGTCGGCTTCCTTATAGGCGCGCGCAACATTTTCCAGCCGCAGAACAATATTCCCCGCCATCATTCATACCTCAGGGCTTCAACCGGATCGAGCTTGGCTGCACGCCAGGCCGGGAAAATCGTGGCGATGAAGGAAAGAACCAGTGCCATGATGATGACGGACAGCGTTTCGCCCAGATCCATCTTTGCCGGCAACTGGCTGAGGAAATAAAGTTCCGGGTTAAACAGCGTCGTGCCGGACAGCCACGAGAAGAACTCACGAATGCGCTCGACATTGAGGCAGACGACAATGCCAAGGACGACACCGGCAAATGTGCCGGCAACGCCGATCGCCGCCCCCGTCATCAGGAAGATGCGCAGGATCGAGCCGCGCGTTGCTCCCATGGTGCGCAGGATGGCAATGTCGCGTCCCTTGTCCTTCACCAGCATGATGAGACCGGAAATTATGTTGAGAGCCGCAACCAATACGATCAGCGTCAGGATCATGAACATGACATTGCGTTCGACTTCCAGCGCCGAGAAGAAGGTCTGGTTGCGCTGACGCCAGTCAATCAACGACAACTGGCGGCCGGCCGCCTCCTCAATCGGTGCGCGCAGCGCATCCACATTGTCGGGATTGTCGGCAAAGATTTCGAGCGACTGCACCTTGCCTTCCTGATTGAAGAAAAGCTGCGCTTCGCTGAGGGGCATCATGACAATGGAGGCATCATATTCCGACATGCCGATCTCAAAGATCGCCACGACATTATAGGCCTTCACGCGCGGATTGACGCCAAATGGTGTCACGTCGCCTTCTGGTGAAATGACGCGCAGACTGTCGCCAACGGACAGGCCGAGATTTTCGGCCATACGGGTGCCGATGGCAACGCCACCTGCCTGATCAAAGCCTGTCAGCGTGCCCTGCCGGATATTGCCGGACACAAGTTTCAGCTTGTCCAGATCTTCCTCACGCAAGCCCCGCACCAGAGCACCCGTGCCAGCGCCGACATTGCCCTGCACAAGCGCCTGCCCTTCCACGACCGGAATGGCAAAGCTGACGCCGGGAATGGCGTCAATGCGCGGGATCAGCGTGGCATAATCATCAAGCGGCCTGTCAATCGGCTGCATGATGAGATGGCCGTTAATACCAAGAATACGGGTCAGCAGCTCGGCGCGAAAACCGTTCATCACCGCCATGACGATGATGAGCGTCGCAACACCCAGCATGATGCCGGTGAACGAAAATCCGGCAATCACCGAAATGAAGGTCTCGCGACGGCGCGCCCGCAGATAGCGCCAGGCGATCATGCGCTCGAAAGCCGAGAAAGGCCCGGAGCCAGGCTCTTTCCGTGCTGCTTTCGCTGTCTGTCTGGGCTCGGTCTTTGCCGCCGCGTCACTCATTTTCAGGCAACCAGCATATTAATTGCAGCTTCAACCGAAAGTGTCTGGCGTTCACCAGTCTTGCGATCCTTGATTTCGACTTCACCAGCCGCAACGCCACGCGGGCCGACGATGACCTGGGTCGGCAGGCCGATCAGGTCCATGGTAGCGAATTTCGACCCCGGACGTTCATCCGTATCGTCGAGCAGCGGATCAAGACCAGCATTGCTCAGAGCTTGATAAAGCTTTTCGCTGACGGCATCACAGGCTTCATCGCCCGGCTTCATGTTGACAATGCCAACACCGAACGGCGCAATCGACTTTGGCCAGATAATGCCGGCATCGTCATGGAAGGCTTCAATCGCGGCGGCAACCAGACGCGACGGGCCAATGCCATAGGACCCCATCGACACCAGATGTTCCTTGCCATCCGGCCCCTGTACCTTCGCGCCCATCGGCTCGGAATATTTGGTGCCGAAATGGAAAATATGGCCGACTTCGATACCACGGGCAGACAGGCGGTCTTCCGGCCTGACCTTTTCCCATGCCGCTTCATCATGCATTTCATCGGTTGCGGCATAAGGCGCTGTCCAGCGATTGACGATCTCGGTAAGCTGCGCGTCATTGCGGAAATCCGTATCCGCACCAGGCACTTCAATGTCGAGATAGGCGCGGTCGCAATAGACCTGGCTTTCGCCCGTCTCGGCCAGAATGATGAATTCATGGCTCAGCTCACCACCGATCGGGCCAGTATCGGCGCGCATCGGAATGGCCTGCAGGCCAACGCGGGCGAAGGTGCGCAGATAGGCCACGAACATGCGGTAATAGGCCATTTTCGCACCCTCATAATCAAGGTCGAACGAATAGGCATCCTTCATCAGGAATTCGCGCGAACGCATGACACCAAAGCGTGGACGCACCTCGTCGCGGAACTTCCACTGAATATGATAGAGGTTCAATGGCAGATCCTTATAGGAACGCACATAGGCGCGAAAAATGTCCGTGACCATTTCCTCATTGGTCGGACCATAGAGCATTTCACGATCCTGGCGATCCCGGATACGCAGCATTTCCTTGCCATAGGCATCATAACGGCCGCTTTCGCGCCACAGATCGGCCGACTGGATTGTCGGCATGAGGATTTCATTCGCGCCTGCGCGGTTCTGCTCCTCACGAATGATATCGCAGACCTTGTTGAGAACCTTCAAGCCAAGCGGGAGCCACGCATAGATACCTGCCGACTGCTGGCGGATCATACCGGCACGCAGCATCAGCCGGTGAGAAACGATCTCCGCCTCTTTTGGATTTTCCTTCAGAATGGGCAAAAAATAGCGCGACAGCCGCATCGTAACCACCGAATCTTGAGAGAAACCTGATTGAATCAAGAATCAGGCATAATTAAAGCCAAGGTGATGGCTTATTAACCACAATTGACGTGGTTGAAAACCCGCGTCAGCGCAGCTTTTCCATCCCCAGCCACGGCTTCAGCTGATGCACCTCCCCAAACGGAATACCCACAATCCGGTACCGAACAAGATTTACGCGTGTTTTCAATGGATTAGAATTTCCGCAATTCGCAGATTCAAATATTGAGAAAGAATTATGACAAACAATAAGATTCCTAGTGACAAAACGTGTGCAGTTCGCTATTTTTTTCAGCATAACAAACACAACGGAAGATAACCGTTGATCACACGCGGTCAAAGTCTTGGGAGGATAGATCCTGGCGCGGTCACTCGCAGCCGCTGGTTCGCCGGCAACGGATCGTCGCGTAATTGAATTGGCAAGGCGCAAGCCTTGCTTTTTTTTTGCCCTTTCAGGTTTCCCTGGAAAACAGATTCCGGAAGCCCATATAACCTATTGATTTAGTAGGATTTAAAAACCGTGGCTGACCATCACATTTCAAGTCCACCTTTTGGCCGCACTCTTTGTCAGGATCGGACTGCAATCGCCATCCAATATAATTTTAGATTTTGCTTAAACTCTACCGGATCGATTTCCACCAGAAAAACGCATCACCCCTCCAGATGAAAACAGAATTTTCAACCGGATTTCTGCCTATTTTTTAGGCGCAGCCTCGCGCAAGGTTGCAAGTATAGTTGCGGGATAAACATGGGATCTACTGTCACGATGCCAGTATAAGTTAAATCGATTTATACGGCGCAAATTCCGCAAGCAGGCACAGACTGCAGGCATCTGATGGCAATCGCAGACTCGGTCCGATGCGCGCGGCGCAACATCCCTGTCATATCCGTGACGCCCGGGTCTGCGATCCCATGTGCCGGGCTTCCCGTTCAGCATTGATCGAAAGCCCGCACAAGCCTCGCAGTTTCTGCCCCTGTCCCGGGCATCCCAACGGATGGCCTTCACGTCAATGAACATGGTCCAGCGCAGGAAAATGGAACCGGTTTCTGTCCGGAACGGCAGCGAACCGATAATCGGAACACTTCGAACCCTTGAATTGCGTCAGCAGCCGCCAAACCCAGAGGTGGTTCGGGAAATCTGGACAGCGGAGATAAGTGGAATTTCTGCCTGACTTCGGCTTAGATGCCGAGAACAGGAGATA
>NZ_JBHSEL010000120.1:0-54845 GCF_042653845.1 Daeguia caeni
AAACATAGAGAATCATAAACTACTGAAATCGCTCAACTTAATTTTCGGTCGGGCTCTAAGAATTCATTTTATACTTGATGGCATAAACATGAATTACGCCGTCGACAAAATTCACATAATTGATGAATTTAATACAGCTTCAAACGGAACGACCGTTACTTAAAAAGATCTTCGCCAGCTTTCCAGAAGCCGTAACAACGCCAAGATCATGAACAGCGTTATCTTCTGGAAAACAGCAGGCCAATGGTAGTGCCATGGGAGAGCGATCCTGAAAGCTGGAGCCGCTACGAGCCCAAATCAGAGGCAACGCCCACCCACTCAACACTCAAATCTGCTGCCCGTGCAGACGGAAAGAGGCCATCATGGAAAATACGGCAACGCCTGAGTCCCGGAAGTGCTGGAAAATTCCACGCACTTCTTTTGAGCGTATCGCAAATATCCATGACATACTGCCCCAAATGCATGGAGAGCAGACGATATCCGGCAAGTTCCATGGCCTCATTCGGAAGGCATACTACTGCCGGTATTCTCCGTTTTCTGGGCAGGTCTCTGCCCGGCAGGCTGGAAATCCGGCAGCCCTTTCTTCAGCTTTTCCTGGATCTTTGCCAGTTCTTCCGGTTCCGGATTTCCGGCAATGGCGTGGTTCCACTGGAACACCGCATCACGCAGACGACCAGTACGCCAATAGGCGTCGCCCAGATGATCATTGATGGTGGGATCCTCCGGTCGCAGCTTGACCGCCTTTTCAAGCTCGACCACCGCCTCATCATAGCGTCCAAGCTGATAATAGGCCCAACCCAGCGAATCCACGATATAGCCATCCTGCGGGCGCAGCTCGACCGCTTTCTTGATCATCTCCAGCGCTTCATGCAGGTTTTCATTGCGGTCAACCCATGAATAGCCAAGATAATTCAGCACCTGCGGCTGATCGGGATAAAGTTCCAGCGCCTTTCTGAAATTCGGCTCAGCCTTGTCCCATTGTTTCAGCCGTTCATAAGCAATGCCGCGCTGATAAAATACCGGCCAGTCCTTGCGTTCAGGCTTCCTGATCTGCTCGACAGCCGCATCATAGATCTTTGCCGCTTCGGCAAAATTCTTGTCCTGCGCATAGACACCGCCAAGCGCAAGATAGGTGCGGATGTCGGTCCTGTCGCGTTCAAGCAGGGTTTTGAGCTGCGCGATTGCCTCTTCCGTCCTGCCATTGTCAGCCAGATTGAGGGCGCGCTGCATCTCCGCATCGCGGCGATAAGGCGAATTTTCCGGTACACGCGCATAGAAATCGATCGCCTTGTCTGGCTGGCGCAGCTTGGCCGAAATATCGCCTAGCTGATAAAGCGTTGCGTCATGCCCCGGCCGCAGCGGCAGTGATATCTGCAGATAGAGCTTGGCAACCGCTTCAGCACCGCCGCGATTGACTGCCGTTCCCAGCGCATAGAGCATTTCAGCCGCGCCCTGCTGTGCCGTTTCGACAAGGCGCTTCATCTTCTTGCCGGCTTCTATGTTTTCGCGCAGTTCCGTAATGGCCAGGCGGCCATTGAGCAATTCCTCGGCCTCCTTCAGCAGGGCAATGGCACCTGCCTTGTCGCCCTGACGCAATTTGAACGCGGCATAGGACATGACCGCACGTTCATAGGTATCGGGCGCAACGCTTCCACCTGCGCGATCTTCCACCGCCTGCCGGTAAAACTCGTCAGCTTCCTTGTTGAGCCCGGCAATATCGGCAATCAGCGCCGCATTATAGGCACGAAACAGGCCATACCATTCCGGGCCGCTGATCCGGCGCACATCCTCCAGCGCCTGTTTTGGCTTGCCCTGACCAACCTTCGCCCAGGCCATCAGCAGGCTGCTGGCAAGCCGATCCATATCGGTTTGCACCGGCATGATCAGCAATGGGGCAACCTTGCGATATTGCTTGCGGGCAAGCGCATCAATGGCCAATGCCGTACGGGCAACACGATCGATATTGGGGGTGTCTTTCAGGTCTTCCGCAATGGGTTTAGCTTCCCTGAAGCGCCCTTCGGTCAGGAGAACCAGCAGCAGATCCTGCTTGAGCTGTTCATTTTCCGGATCAAAGGCCAGGGCCTGCAGAAAATATTCAACTGCAGTGCCGAGATCATTGTCTGATTCGGCAAGACGACCGGCAAGATAGGCGCCAGCAAAGGAGCCCGCAGCCGACACGACAGGTTTTGCCTCCTGCTGCGGCGTCTGCGCCGTTCTGGCAGAAGCCATGGTGTGCGGCACTGCAATGCCCGCCAGAAGCGAGAGAAGCAATGCATAAAGCGGACGATATTTCGATCCTTGCCGCATGAAGCCTGTCCTTGTCCTATGGGGCAATCCAGGTTTCCATAAACGCTGAATTGCCCTGACATGTTGTTTCATCGCAGTTCCGGGCAGAAAACCGGTTTCCACATTTCCCGGAGCTGCTCCCGCCCGCATACCCCCTGGGAATCGCGAGCCATTTTCTGGATCTGCATGTAAAGCATGGCCTTTTTGGGGATCTGTTGCCAGAAATCCGTCATCCTGCCCGGTTAATTGACACGGCTGATACAGAAATCGATCACCTCAATCAGCGCATCCTTTTCTGCGCTTGCCTTCAGGGGAGCCAAGGCATCGCGGGCAATTTCGCCGAAATGGCGCGCACGCTGCACCGTATCGGCAATAGCGCCATGACGCACCATCAGTGCCTGCGCCTTCTGCAGCGCGGCATCGTCATTCTCGCCCCCTTCAATCGCCTTTTTCCAGAAGGCACGCTCATCATCACTGCCGCGGCGATAGCTCAGAATGACCGGCAGGGTGATCTTGCCTTCGCGGAAATCATCACCGACATTCTTGCCGAGATCAGCCGCCGAGCCACCATAATCCAGCGCATCATCGACAAGCTGGAAGGCAAGGCCGAGATTGAGACCATAGGAGCGCAGCGCCACCCGGTCAGCGCGCGTGGCCCCGGCAATGATCGGGCCCACTTCGGCAGCAGCCGAAAAGAGAGCCGCCGTCTTGGCCTTGATGACGGCCAGATATTCGTCTTCCGTGGTTTCCATGTTCTTGGCGGCGGCAAGCTGCATGACCTCGCCTTCCGCAATGATGGATGCGGAAGTCGCCAGCACGTCGAGCGCCTCAAGCGAGCCTACATCGACCATCATCTTGAAGGCCTGGCCCAGCAGGAAGTCGCCAACCAGAACACTGGCCTGATTGCCCCAGATCATGCGCGCCGTGCTCTTGCCGCGACGCAGGTCGCTCTCATCCACCACATCATCATGCAGCAGCGTCGCCGTGTGCATGAATTCAACCGCCGTCGCCAGCCGGATATGGCCGTCGCCGGCATAATCGAACATGCGGGCAGAAGCGATGGTCATCATTGGACGCAGACGTTTGCCGCCCGATGAGATGAGGTGGTTGGCCACTTCCGGGATCATTTCGACATCGGAGCCTGCGCGCGCCAGAATCAATTCATTGACCCGCGCCATATCGGCCTTGGTGAGATTGATCAAAGGCTGCACCGAACCTTGCTGATTTTTCTTTCCGTCCAGATTCAGAACCACACCCAATGTCATTCTCCGCAGTCGATTAAGCGCCAAACAACGCAGTTAACGGCCATTTAGCATCATTGCCATACCTCATCCAAGGCAAAAGCAGGCCATACCTGATGATTGAATGCCTGTTCACCATTCCAGGAAGCGGTTGTCAATGCGGCTCAATCGCTTCACACTATGGCATGATCGAACTTATGCGCACCAACGATTCTGTCCTGCTGTCCTTTGCCGAAGCCTTGATGAAAGAAGGTGGTATCCCCTGTTTCATTGCCGACAGCAATATGAGCATCATCGAGGGCTCTCTTGGCATCCTGCCACGCAGGCTTCTGGTGGAGGAAGAACAGGGCGACAAGGCGCGGCGCATTTTGACCGAGGCAGGGCTCGGGCACGAATTGCACAATCCATGACGACACCACAATCCGATCTGCACGAAGACAATATACCGGAAACGCTGGATGTTTTTCATCGCGGCGCGTTTCATCTCGTCCAGCCGGCACTGAAAGGCCACCGCTCCGGCGTTGATGCGATGATTCTGGCAAGTGTCGTACCGACCGATTTTGCCGGCCGGGTGGTGGATCTCGGCAGCGGTGCCGGCGCTGCCGGGCTTGCGGTTGCTGCACGCTGCAAGAAGAGCCGGGTTCTCCTGGTGGAACGGTCGGAACTGATGGCACGCTTTGCGCGCAAAAGCGTGAACCATCCGCTCAATGCAGCATTGCAGCCCCGAATCGATGTGCTGGAGGCTGATGTCTCCCTGGCAGGCAAGGCGCGCATTGCAGCGGGGCTGAAAGACAATGATTTCGATTTCGCCATCATGAACCCGCCATTCAACGATGCCGCCGACCGGCGCACGCCGGATGCGCTGAAGGCGGAAGCCCATGTCATGCCGGAAGGCATGTTTGAAAAATGGGTGCGGACTGCAGCCGCCATTGTGCGCCCCGGCGGCGGGCTTGCCATCATCGCCCGTCCGGCCTCGCTGCAGGACATCCTGGCCGCCGTCGCCGGCCGCTTCGGGGGGCTGAAAATCCTGGCCGTCCATCCCCGGCCTGAAAAGGATGCGATCCGCATTGTCATTTCCGGCATACGCGGCAGCAGAGCCGGATTGTCTATCACGCCACCCCTCGTACTGCATGGCGAGGATGGCCATGGCTTCACCCCGCGGGCAGACGCCATCAACAATGGTCTGGCAAGCCTGTTCTGACCAATTTTGGCAATGAACAGTCGATTTTGATTGAAACACCGTCTTTCAGACAATAAGACTGTGATACTTCAGTTCGCAAGGAGGCAATCTTCGGGCAGTGCCGGATCTGCCCTCATCCCACATTGATTGGTATTTCATGACACACAACGCGACTTCAGCACGTCCTGTTTCCATCATGCGGCGTTTCCTCGACAGCGAGACCTCTGGCGGCATCATGTTGATGGCGGCTGCCGCTCTTGCATTGATCGTGACCAATTCGCCGCTGTCTCATGCCTATTTCGAAGCCCTGCACATCATGCTTGGGCCGCTCAGCCTGTCGCACTGGATCAATGACGCGCTGATGGCGGTGTTTTTCCTGCTGGTCGGTCTTGAGATCAAACGCGAAATTCTCGACGGCCAGCTGGCAAGCTGGCCGAACCGCATCCTGCCCGGCATTGCCGCGGCAGGCGGGGTGATCCTGCCTGCACTGATCTATACCGCTTTCAACTACCATGATCCGGTCAAGGCACGCGGCTGGGCCGTGCCTTCGGCAACCGATATCGCCTTTGCGCTTGGGGTTCTATCCCTGCTTGGCACGCGCGTGCCGGCCAGCCTGAAGGTCTTTCTTGCGACCCTTGCCATTCTCGATGATCTCGCCGCCGTGGTGATCATTGCGATCTTCTATACGTCAGAGCTTTCCATGCCCTATCTGGCGGCAGCCTTTGCGACATTCATCGTGCTGCTTGCCATGAACCGCATGGGCGTAATGAAACTTCTGCCCTATCTCATCGGCGGTGCGGTGCTGTGGTTCTTTGTGCTGAATTCCGGCGTGCATGCCACGGTTGCAGGCGTGGTGACAGCCCTGACGATCCCGCTCAACCCTGCCCCGGGCAAGCCGGATGACATGACATCGCCGCTGCACAGGCTGGAACATGCCCTGGCCAAGCCCGTTTCCTTCATCATCGTGCCGCTATTCGGTTTTGCCAATGCCGGCATTTCCTTTTCCGGTCTTAACGCCTCGGTCTTCGGCGACATGCTCACCCTTGGCGTCATGATCGGCCTGTTTGTCGGCAAACAACTTGGTGTCTTTGGCGCGGCATGGCTTGCGATCAAGACCGGCTTTGCAGAAAAGCCGGCAGGCGTCAGCTGGGCGCAGCTTTATGGCGTGGCGATCCTGTGCGGCATCGGCTTTACGATGAGTATCTTCATCGGCCTTCTATCGTTTCCGTCCGAATTCCTGCAGACTGAAACCAAGATCGGCGTTCTGTCCGGCTCGGCCCTGTCGGCGGTCATCGGCTATCTCATGCTACGGCTGATTACGACAACCAGGAAAGCATAAAACCACCAATAATTGTGGCGCAACACTTTACACCACCAAACAGCAATCCTTACATTGTCATCATATTTTTCGGAAAATTCTGGAGTTGATCTTGTTGGGATTGCTGACGCGTTTTGTTCCTCGCCGCTTTCGTTCTCAATCGCTTGAAATCCCTGTCGTTCGCCTGCATGGCATGATCATGTCAGGCGGCACGCCAATGCGGCCGGTATTGTCGCTCGCATCCGTGGCATCGGTTCTGGAAAAGGCTTTCAGCGACAAGGAGGCACCCGCCATTGCCATATCGCTGAATTCGCCCGGCGGATCACCGGTGCAGTCGCATCTGATTTACCGGCGCATTCGTGATCTCGCGGTCGAGAACAACAAGAAGGTCTATGTCTTTGTCGAAGATATCGCCGCATCTGGCGGCTATATGATTGCAACCGCAGGCGATGAAATCCATGCCGATCCTTCTTCCATTGTCGGCTCGATCGGTGTTGTTTCCGCCACCTTCGGCTTTACGGAACTGATGAAGAAGATCGGCGTCGAGCGTCGTGTCTATACGGCCGGCGACAACAAGGTGACGCTTGATCCCTTCCTGCCGGAAAAGCAGGATGATGTGGAACGACTGAAGGCGCTGCAGCAGGATGTGCATCAGACCTTCATCAATCTCGTCAAGGAACGTCGCGGCTCAAGACTGGCCGATAATCCCGACCTCTTCACCGGTCAGTTCTGGACAGGCGTCAGATCCCTGCAGCTTGGCCTGATCGATGGACTGGGTGACATGCGCTCGGTCCTGCGCAAACAATATGGCCCCAAGGTCAAGCTCAAGCTCATTCATGCCCAGCGCGGTCTGCTTGGACAGAAACTGCCGGGCGTCAGCCTGAAGCTCGATGAAAGCAACGCGGCAGATATTGCCGCCCAGCTTGGCCACGGGCTGGCCGCGGTTGCGGAAGAAAAAACGCTTTGGGCCCGTTATGGGCTTTGAATTCCATCCTTCCGCCATGATATGCTGAAAGAGAAGAGGCGGATTTCTGCCTCTTCAGTCTCATCAGGACAACAATTGCGTCCGGGAAACGTTTCCGGAGCATGCCGCCGAAGGATAAAGGCCATGCCACAGCTTATCTTCCTGCTGCTGATCGCCATTGCCGCATGGTACGGCTACCGCTCCTTCAAGCGGGAGGCTGCACGCGTATCACAGCGTGTACGCCGGGCTGAAAAGGAAGCACAGAACCGTGCGCATGGAACCTTGGTGCAGGACCCCAAAACCGGCGAATATTACGTCAGCAAAGACTGACCCTTCGACAGCGGATAGGGGTTGAACATACCCATGAACACCACCCGTTGCGCAAGCCCTGCGACGGCAAACCCGCGCCCCGGAAAACTGTGCCCGTTAAGCCCACGCATGGAATGGCTTGCGCCCGCCAAGATCAATCTTGCACTGCATGTTACCGGGCAGCGCGCGGATGGCTATCATCTGCTCGACATGCTGGTGGTCTTCGCCTGTGATGGCGACCGCATCATCGTCTCGCCAGCGGATCACGACAGTTTCACTGTCTCTGGCCGTTTTGCTGCGGCTGTTCCAACCGATGAGCGCAATCTGGTCATCCGTGCGCGCGATGCATTACGCGCGCAAGCGCCCGGCACAGCAACACCCGTTGCCATTCACCTTGAGAAAAACCTGCCCATTGCAGCCGGCATTGGCGGCGGCTCCAGCGATGCGGCCGCAACCATGCTGGCGCTGAATGCATATTGGCAGCTTGGCCTGTCATTCGACACCTTGCTTGCAATCGGCCTGACGCTTGGGGCAGATCTGCCCATGTGCCTGCACGGCGCGGCCAGGGGCACTCCAGTTCTGGCGCGCGGCATTGGCGAGGATTTAAGCCATGTGGATGCATTGCCAGCCCTGTCCATGCTTCTGGTCAATGACGGCACGCCACTTGCCACGCCTGACGTCTTCCGCACGCTCAACAAGCGCGACAATCCCGCGCTCGAACCGCCACGCCTCGACAGCACTGACGCGCTGTTTCGCTATCTTGCCAATACACGCAACGACCTGCTGCCCGCAGCCCTGACAATCGCACCGCATATTGCCGATGTGCTCGCACTGTTGCGCGATATAGGGGCTGATCATGCCCAGATGTCTGGATCAGGCGCGACCTGCTTTGCGCTGTTTCGTGATCCGCAGGCTGCAAGGCAGGCGGCAGAAAAGCTTGCCGCGCAAAAGCCGGACTGGTTCATCGCCGCAACAATGACCATTGCTTCAGACAAAAGATGAATATCAAGGTACTGCCAAAACGACCTGCTTCAGGCGGATTGGCTTCAGCCGTTGCGGCATATCCTCAAGCTTCACGCCATCCCGCAACAGGGACACGAATTGCTGGCGCTCGATGAGCAGGCCAGCATCAAGCTTTCGCTTCGTGCCGAACAATTGCAGCAATCCGCCCAGCCTCCCGTCATGGGATGTCATGAATTGCGCCGGCCCTTTATGCTTTTCGACATGCATGCGCACCCTGTCTACCCAGCCATCCGGCAACAGTGCGCCCGGCTGCAGAATGAGCAACCAAGGCGCATTCAGACCTGTAACCGCGCACTCGATCTCTGCTGCAGGGTGAAACGAACAGCCCGCCCCTTCCGCAACAAGTGCCGTATCATCCGTTGAACCAGAATCAATGACGGCAACGCGCCGCACCAAGCCATCAACCACTGCCGGCACCAGCGTCGCCAGACTATGGGCCAAGAGCCTTTCAGAATTATCGGTGGGGAAAATCACAGCGAGCATATGCTTTTCTTATAACAATCCGTCCCGATCGCCAAGCAGCATATGTTCTTGCTTTGTTCTCGTTCTTGGCCTATTTTGTTTTATCGGATGTGAGTCGAATGATCGCCTCAGGAGATGACGATGGACGTGATACTTCAGGCAGACAAGATCGCTTTTGCCAATGGTGCGGGTACTGATCGCGCCAGCCTTGCCAATGCGCTCGTCACTGAAGCGGGATTGCGCATTGATCATTCAAGGCGGCGTGGTCGGGGAGCGGGTCTCAACCCATCTGGCCGGTTTGAAACCGAAACACGCCACGTCTTTGATGATGGCTGGATGACGCTTGAGGAGCTTGAGCCGTTCAAGACTGAAGTCCAGATTGAAAAGCCACGCACCATCATCACGCGCAACGACTCGCCTGATATCAATTTCGACCGTTCGATCAATCCTTATCGCGGCTGCGAACATGGCTGCATCTATTGCTTCGCACGGCCCACGCACAGCTATATGGGCCTGTCGGCGGGGCTTGATTTTGAAGCCAGGCTCTTTGCCAAGCCGGATGCCCCGCGCCTGCTTGAACGTGAGCTGGCAAAACCGGGCTACCAGCCCAAGCCAATAGCCATCGGCACCAATACCGATCCTTATCAGCCGATCGAACGCAAATGGCGCATCATGCGCGACATTCTGGACGTGCTGGCAGCAGCCAACCATCCGGTTGTCATCGTCACCAAATCGGCACTGGTGACGCGCGACATCGACATCCTGTCCCGCATGGCCGAAAAGGGCCTTGCCAAGGTGGCGCTTTCTGTCACGACGCTGGATGCACATCTGGCGCGATCCATGGAGCCCCGGGCCTCTACCCCCACCTTGCGGCTGCAGGCGATTCGCAAGCTTTCCGAGGCCGGCATTCCCACATCCGTCATGATGGGGCCAGTTATCCCGGCCATCAATGACCATGAGATAGAACGCATTCTGGATGCAGCCTATGCACAGGGCGCGCGTGAGGCCGGCTATGTGCTGTTGCGCCTGCCCTACGAGGTCGCCCCGCTGTTCAAGGACTGGCTTTTGCGCAATTACCCCGACCGCTATCGTCATGTCATGTCCCTGGTGCGTTCCATGCGCGATGGCAAGGATTATGACGCCGAATGGGGCAAGCGCATGCGCGGCACCGGCCCCTATGCCTGGGCCATCGGCCGCCGTTTTGAAATGGCCGCGCGCAAGCTGGGCTTCAACCGTCAACGACTACGCCTGCGGACCGATCTGTTTGCGCCGATTGAAAAGGGTGGAAAACAGCTTTCGCTTTTCTGAGCTTTCCGGTCATGACTGCGAACCGTTTTGTTTCGGAATATGCAATGAACACTGAATAAGGCCCCGTTTACCCGCCACACCTCTTGCCGGGGCCTTGCGGAGAATTGGAAGCAGTGACAGCATCGCCACCTCATGACCAGTCCTGCTTCTGATTCTCCGCTTCTTTTTGAACTCACCCTTGCGCCCGATTTTTCGGAAGAAAAACGGCTCAACATGCGCGGCTTTCGTCTCGTCGCAGGCATTGATGAAGCAGGACGAGGACCACTGGCAGGCCCGGTGGTTGCCGCTGCCGTGATCCTTGATCCTGACAACCTGCCAAGCGGGCTTGATGATTCCAAACGGCTGAGTGCAGCCCGACGCAATCAGCTGTTTGACACGATCCTGACATCAGCCTTGGCGGTATCGGTTGCCTCTGTTTGCGCACGTGGCATTGATGCGTCAGACATTCGCAAGGCCGCACTTGAGGCAATGCGCCGTGCCGCAACAGGGTTGCCCCTGCTCCCGGATCATGCCCTGATTGACGGGCGTGATATGCCGCCCCACCTTCCCTGCCCGGGCCTTGCGCTCGTCAAGGGCGATCAACGCTCTTTGTCCATCGCCGCCGCCTCCATCATTGCCAAGGTCAGCCGTGATCGCATGATGGAACAGGCAGGAGCGGTTCATCCAGCCTATGGCTTTGAAGTTCATGCCGGCTATGGCACAGCCCGCCATCGCAAGGCGATTGAAACGAATGGTCCCGTCGAAGCTTTGCACCGCTATAGTTTCGCACCAATCAAGGGCCGCTTCACCCGGCATAAGCAATAGCGCTGCCAGTCATATGCACATTTCAAGCGCGCTTGCCTCAGTGTGCTTCCTGATTCCGCACGCGATCCAGTTTCAGCCTGTGCCGTTTACAAGCCCTGGACAGGCCACAGCAATTCAGATTTTCACGGAAACGGCGATTGCTCTAACTGCCAGTTTTCCGCAGTTGCGGGCGGGAAACTCGTTCCCACCTTTCCTGGAACTGCTCGTGATACCCTAAACAAAAACGCTGCCCAAAAGGGCAGCGTTTTCATGAATTCCATTTCTGCTTCTGCGGCTCAGTTCAGATTGGTCTTGACCTGTGCCAGGGCATCCTTGAACAGCTTGCCGGCGGCTGCACCATCGACCTTTTCGGCGATGACCTTGCCTGCAGCGGCAACAGCCAGATCAACAGCCGTCGCACGGACGGCATTGACAGCATCGGCTTCAGCGGTTGCAATCTTCTCTTCAGCCAGCTTGTTGCGGCGGGCAACGTATTCTTCCGTCGCACGCTTTGCTTCTTCAAGCAGGCTCTTGGCTTCACGCTCGGCAGCAGCAACGATGTCGCTTGCTTCCTTTTCGGCTTCCTTGCGCTTGCGATGATATTCAGCAAGAAGCTGCTGAGCTTCCTCGCGCAGCGAACGAGCTTCTTCCAGTTCCTTCTTGATGCGTTCGGCGCGTTCATCGAGCGCGCGGGCGACCATGGATGGAACCTTCAGATAAACGACAATCGCCAGGAAGATGATAAGGCTTACGAGAGCCCAAAATGTTGCGTCCATTTTCCTCTCCTCAGGCGTTCGCTGCCTTGACGGCCTTTACGGCCTCGACAACTGCGGCCTTGTCAGCCTTGCCGCCGAGCAGCTGCTCAACGATTGCAGCAGTCGTGTCTTCAGCAATATTGCCAACGTCGTTCATGGCCTTGGCCTTGATGGCGGCAATACGTTCTTCAGCTTCCTTGAGCTTCTTCTCAAGAGCAGCTTCGGCAGCCGCACGTTCAGCATCGGCTTCGCCCTTGGCCTTGTCACGGGCAGCCCCGGCAATCGAAGCAGCCTTGATACGGGCCTGGGCAAGCTCCTGCTCATAGGCAGCGATGGCATTGTCTGCATCCTGCTTGAGACGGGCAGCCTGCTCAAGATCCTGCGCAATGCGATCACGGCGGGTTTCGATCACACCACCGATACGCGGCAGAACCACGCGCGACATGAATAGATAGAAAAGCCCGAAGGTGATAGCCAACCACAGAAGCTGCGAAGCGAAGTGGGTGGAATCGAACGGAGGAAACACGCCGCCGTGTCCGGCGTCATGTGCAACTCCGGTTTCGGTGTGCACTGCACCGGCAGTACCGGTAGCGCCGTGCTCGCCCGCTGATGGAGCCGATTCTGGGCTCGCCTCATTCGTCGGATGCGATTCGGTGGCGGTTTGGGCAAAAGCCGTGGACACGAACATCCAGTTTCCCCTTTGACTCAGGCGTCACATGCAAAGGCCAGCCGCTCCAGCACCTTGTTTGACCTGAACCTGTCGCTTCTGGCGACAGGTTCAATCAGCGCTTGGCGGCGGGCCAGATTCCCAAAGCTGTCGATTAAACAGCGAAGAGGAGCAGAAGCGCGATGAGCAGAGAGAAAATGCCCAGAGCTTCCGTAACAGCGAAACCGAACACCAGACGGCCAAACTGGCTGTCTGCAGCAGACGGGTTGCGCAGTGCGCCAGAGAGGTAGTTACCGAAGATGTTACCGAGGCCAAGAGCCGTACCGGCCATACCGAAACAGGCGAGACCGGCGCCGATGAACTTTGCTGCTTCCGCTTCCATGTTAAGCTCCTTTTGGATTGAATTTGTGCGGATTTCTGTTCTGGCGGAAACCCGCCGGCGAGAACCTTTAGTGACCCGGATGTACTGCGTCGTTAATGTACATGCAGGTTAGAACGGTGAAAACATAAGCCTGGAGGAAAGCCACCAGGAATTCGAGTGCGGTGATCGCGACCGTCATGATCAGCGGCAGAACTGCACCACCAACACCGATCGGACCGAGCGCGGCCAACGACACAACGAAGCCAGCGAAAACCTTGAGCGTGATGTGGCCTGCAAGCATGTTCGCAAAAAGACGAACCGACAGGCTGATCGGACGCGACAGGAACGAGATAACTTCAATCGCAACAACCAGCGGCACGATGATGCCCGGCACACCACTCGGCACGAACAGTTTCAGGAAACCAAAACCGTGCTTGTAGAAGCCATAGACGATAACCGTACCAATGACGAGAACCGCCAGCGCGAAAGTCACGATGATCTGGCTTGTTACCGTATAGAAATACGGGAACAGGCCAAGGAAATTGGCAACCAGAACGAACATGAACAGAGAGAAGACGAAGGGGAAGAACTTCATACCCTTCGACCCGGCCGAATCTCGCAGGCTTGTCGCTACAAATTCATAGGCCATTTCCGAAACCGACTGCAGCCGGCTTGGGATCAGACCACGGCTGGAGGAGGTCAGATAAAGAAAACCCGACGCCGCAACAACGGTTGCAACCATGAAGGCGGATACGTTCGTGAACGAGAGGTCCACACCACCAACATCGATGGGAATCCACCGGGAAACCTGGAACTGATGGATCGGATCGTTCGACACCTTAACCTCGCCTGTCTTCCCTGCCCAAAGGCGTTTCCATATCGAGCCAGAGCTCGCTGCATTCACTAGACGGACAACAACAACTTGTGAAGCCCGTCAATATCAATTCTTTTCGTCCTCTTTCGTCGCAGACTTAATGTTGCCACTTTCAGCAACATATCCTGCCGCACGAAGAACGTTGAGCGTGCCAGCCGCAAAGCCCAGCAGGAGAAAGACAATCATCCCCCAGGGCGATGTGCCGGCAAAACGATCCAACGACCAACCGATCACGCCACCAACCACGACGCCGGCGATAAATTCGCTCGACAGCTTCATGGCCTGTGCAACCGAGCCGGATCTTTCAGACCGCTCACCCTCGGGAACCGGCTGCCTCAAGGCCCCCTTCCTGGTCAGTTCGACCTCAAGACGGCTCAAACGCTGTTCCAGCTCCCCGGAATTGGGCTTACCCCCCGCATCCTTGACCGCACCGGATGGCTTTCCGGGTTCTGCCCCGCGTGCCATTCGCAGCTCCTTTTTGCAAGAAATACGGAGTTTTCAACCCCATTTCCAAGTTGCGCGCAACATATTGACACGTCGCGCGCTAGTCAAGGCAGTCGTGCAGGTGCTCCAAAAGGTTTTTTTTCAAAAAAAATCAGAAACTTAACCCGTGGTGCGACTCATTTTCCAACCAAAGGCTGCCGCTGAAGGGCGAATCCGCGCCCAATCAGCTCCATCCGCCGCCATAAGTTCGATAGAAAACATGCAGGCCGATCCTGGTAACTTTCTTCATTGTCGGCGCCCAGAATGGCTTCACATAAGTGGCATGATAATGCGTTGCCGAACCCACTTCCGGCAGCCAGATCTGTCCGGCCGTAACGGTTTTTGCCACCTGTTGCGCCAGGCGCCATTGCGCCATTTCCGTGACGCGGTGCTTCTGCCCGTCACAGGCAAACGAGAACTGGCAGGCATTGAGCCAGTCACGATTCTGATAGACCACCTTGCAGATCGTATCGGGATAGGCCGGATTGCGCACGCGGTTGAGCACCACCTGCGCCACGGCAACCTGCCCCTTCACGCTTTCACCGCGCGCCTCAAAATAGACGGCTTCGGCGAGGCATTTCTGCTCTGCCTTGGAAAAGACCGAAGGCGGCAATGGTGTTGCCGCCCAATCATGGTCATCCGCGCTGATGGGTGGCACGAACCGACCCTCCCCGGCCTGCGGGGTCAGGATGCTGTCGAAAGGCGACGTCCTGCCATAGTCGGGCTTTGCCGCCGCATAGCCAAGGGCCAGAATATCGGGCCGGTCATTATTGATCAGCTTGGCCAGCTGCACCGGCAAATCATTCTTCGGCTTCGGTGGCTCAACACGATGGAAGGCCATGGCTATGCTGACTTCCTTGCCCTCGATCCGCGATTTGGCAAGCTTCATTCTCTTGCTGGCCTTTTCCTGCGGCAGCGTGATCATGCTGACCCGCTCGAACATGCTGCCAGCAGTAAAGGCCTTGGCCGGCGCCTTCAGCCTGACGGAAATGATGCGATCGGTCTTGTCGGCGCGGCTGATGCGGTTTTCGTCCGGATCGGGATCATCAACACCCAGCTTGACCGATTTCCTGCCACCCGCCAGCGCAACACGGCCAATGCCCGGAAGTTCAACACCATTATCCGTAATGCTGCCCGTGATGGCTGCAGCGTCCACAAATGGCGCCTCGGCCTGATGCAATGATCCGACGGGTGCCTTGGTAACATAGGCCGTCCAGCGTTGCTGCTTCAGTGCGGCCGCAGGCACGATGCTTGCAACATCCTGAAGCGCGATCACATTGGAATTGAACAGAAAGGCAGCCATGGCAAGCACCAAAGGCGCTGCACGATGTGGTTTGCGCGCAACCTGACGCGGCTTTGCGCGCACGGCATAATAGCGCCCGTCTTCCGGGCAATAGCCCGTGACTGGATAGTGCCAGACTGGCTCAGCAGCGGCCCTCGAACGGCCGAAAAGTGCTCGCAGTGACACAAAACGCACCGGAATACTCCACTCGCAACTCAAACCTTATGTTGCAGACAATGAAGTATTAACCTTGATGTATGGTTAACAAATCCCTGTTTACCTTTTGAAAACCATTGTTAATTTTCCGTAAACCAGAAAAATGAACAATAATTTTCAAGTATTTGTTGAGCCCTCGCTGCACATTTTACAGGCATGAAATTCACTCCGCCAAAGCAGAACCATTTCTGTTTTCACATGACCACACAAAACCTGGCCATGATGCACCCAATCCAGAACTATCGGATTTCGTGCACCAAGGCATTGTTGAATCATGACAAACGCAGCCTTCCTGCCTGATCATCATTGCAGAAGCGTTCTTCGGCCACGAATGCAATCAGGCCCTGCAGGTTCGCTGTTGCAGATGGCGGTTAAAGTGCCACCGTCCAGCGGGCGAGATCATCCGTCTGGCCAATCAGCGCCAGACCATTGGCAATGGAATCAAACTGGTTGGAGCTTGAAACGCTCGCCGTCGGGAAAAGTTGCTCGAAGCTTCTGCGAATGGCAGGCACGAAGGAGGTGCCGCCGGTCAGAAACACATGATCGATGTCACCGGATTGCAGCCCGGCCCTGAAAACGGCCTGACCAACCGACTGCTCGATCTGGTGCACATCATCGGCAATCCAGCTTTCAAAATCGCTGCGCGCAATTTCGGTGCGAATCTCGAAATCATCCGCCTTGAAGCGGAAGTCCGAGACCATCTCTGACGACAGCCGCACCTTCAGATCGGACACCGCGCGGTAGATCTCATAACCATAATCATTTTCGATCAGGTTGATGAAATGTTCCAGCGGCTCCGGCTCAACCGCCTGTCTGGCAAGTTCGGTCAGTTCACGGATCGTCGCGGGTGTATTCATCAGAAACAGCGTGTTCCAGCGGGCGAAGCTTGCGTAATAGTGATTCGGCACGGTCAGTTTCTTGCCGAATGAGCGATATTGCCCACCCTTGCCAAGCAGCGGCGAGATGGCATGGTCGATGATGCGATAGTCAAACGTATCACCGGCAATGCCAAGACCCGTCTGGCTCAAGGGTGCGAATGTCAGCCCATTGGCACCGACTTCAAAGCGCACGATGGAAAAATCGCTGGTGCCGCCGCCAAAGTCGGCAACCAGAACGGTCGATTCGTTTTTCAGTTCCTGCGCATAGAAATAGGCTGCCGCAACCGGCTCATAGGCATAATGCAGGTCGGTAAAACCAAAGGCACGGAAAGCCTTTTCATAGCGCTCCATCGCCAACGCATCGTCCGGAGAACTGCCGGCAAACACAACTGGACGACCGATCACGACGCGATTGCCTCTTGGCGGGAGGCGATCACCGAGTTTGGCTGCGATCGTATCCAGAAAGGTCTGGAGAATATCCTCGAACCTGAAGCGATGGCCAAAGACCGGCGTATCGGTGAAGGATCGGCTGGCGGCGAAGGTCTTGAAGGATTGCAGCATGCGCGTTGAATGCGGTGCATTGACGAAAGCATTCATGGCCCATGGCCCGCTTTCCACCACGCGCTTGCCGGTCTCCCGATCCTGCCAGAAACACAGGATCGAGCGATAGCCGGCAATCTCCACACCATCCTTTTCAGTGCTCAGAACTGCCGTCGCGCCATCGGTGGTGGCCAACGACAGCACCGTATTGGTGGTGCCAAAATCGATGCCAAGGGTAACGCCGTCAAAACGGCTTGCGTCGCAATGTGCCATTGTCGCGCTTTCTGCTTCATTCATTGGGGAAACGCCAGCGAGACGCGCCGCCTTGCGCCTGCGCACCATCGCCAAAATGCAAAGCCCGGATTGCTCCGGGCTTTGGGTATTTCTTTCTTGTCTTTATTTCCTTTTCCTGGCGCGTCCGGCAAATGGGTTGTCGGATGTGCGCAGCGCCAGCCTGATCGGCACGCCTGGCATATCAAAGGTTTCACGCAGACCATTGATCAGATAGCGCACATAGGATTGCGGCATTGCATCCGGCCTTGAGCAGGATACCACAAAGCCCGGCGGACGGGTCTTGACCTGCGTCATATATTTCACCTTCAGACGGCGACCGGAAACGGCTGGTGGCGGCTGATGCGCAATCACGCCTTCAAGCCAGCGATTAAGCCGGCCGGTCGAGATGCGGCGGTTCCAGATCTCATGTGTCTTGACGACATTTTCCATGAGCCTGTCGATGCCCTGCCCACGTTCGCCCGAAATCGGCACGGCGCGAATACCGCGTACCTGCGGCAGAAGACGCGCCGTCTTTTCATAAAGATCTGCCAGAACTGTCTGGCGATCCTCGATCAGATCCCATTTGTTGAAGGCAATCACCGGCGCACGGCCCTCGCGTATGATCAGATCGGCGATCTGCAGGTCCTGCTTTTCAAACGGAATCGTCGCATCCAGCACGATGATGACCACTTCCGCAAAACGAATGGCACGCAGACCATCGGCCACCGACAGTTTTTCAAGCTTTTCCTGCACGCGCGATTTGCGGCGCATGCCGGCCGTATCATAAAGCTTGATCTTGCGGCCACGCCATTCCCAGTCGACCGAGATCGAATCACGGGTAATGCCCGCTTCCGGGCCGGTCAGCAGGCGATCCTCGCCCAGCATCGTATTGATCAGCGTCGATTTGCCCGCATTCGGACGCCCGACAATGGCAATGCGCAATGGCTTGGTGGCGTCATAGGCCGGGATAGCTTCGTCATCCGGGTCTTCAATGTCATCACCGATCAGCTCACCGACAGCCTTTGGCGTGAAAGCCTCGCTCTCGGCCTCTTCTTCCTTCTCATCGGCAAAGACGCGATCCTCGCCAAGCACATCCACAATCGCATCGCGCAGGTCAGGCATGCCCTGACCATGTTCGGCAGAAATCGGGCATGGCTCGCCAAGGCCAAGCTGGAAGGCATCATACATGCCCGATTCGGAGCCGCGCGCTTCCGCCTTGTTGGCAACCAGAACCACCGGCTTGCCGGAACGGCGCACCGCTTCGGCAAAGGTCTTGTCGGCAGGGGTAACGCCAGTCTTGGCATCGATCACGAACAGGACGGCATCAGCTTCCTGAATGGCGGCCTCGGTCTGGGCGCGCATGCGCGCTTCCAGCGAATCATTGGCCGCTTCCTCAAGACCTGCCGTATCGATCACCTTGAACTTCAGATCATAAAGCCTGGCATCATGGATGCGCCGGTCGCGCGTGACGCCCGGCAGATCATCCACCAGCGCCAGCTTGCGGCCAACAAGGCGGTTGAACAGCGTGGACTTGCCCACATTTGGACGCCCGACGATGGCGAGAGTGAAACCCATGACAGAAAATGTCTCCGAGAATTAACCTTGCACCGAAATACCGGCGCTGCGCATCAGCTCCAGCATGGTGTTGGCGCGCTGACGGATATTGGCAACGGCTGTCGGATCATCGGCAAGCTGCCGGAACAGCTTGACCGCATCATCGAACCTGCCCGCTTTCCATGCGGCGAGACCGAGCAACTCGCGCGCGCTGGAGCGCATCGGATTGCCATCGGCCGAAAGCGGCTCAACACGTTTGGCAACATCATCATAAGAGCCGGTATCGACCAGAATATAGCCAGCCCGCAGACGCGCGACATCACGCAGGGGCGATGGCACCGCCGTGTCGGCAGCAATATCGTCAAAGGCATTCACGGCTGCGGCCGTATCGCCCTTGTCGGCAAGAACGGCGGCAGCGCGCATCCGTGCCAGCACCGGGTAAGCCCCAAAGCCGTTCTTTTCCAGATCGGCAAGAGCTGCCAGCGCCTCATCATTCTTGCCGGCTTCCGCCAGATCAAGGGCTGCCAGGAACTTGTCACCTGAGGCATTGGCATTGCTGTTTACCCAATGCTGATAGCCCATATAGGCAGCCGTACCCAGGACGACTGCCACCGCACCGCCAATCAGAAATGGGCCAAAACGCCGCCAGATGGTTTTCATCTGTTCCGAGCGGAGTTCCTCATTTACCTCGCGAATGAAACTGTCGTCTGACATGAGCCTGCCAATAAACCCGTTGATCTGTTGAACCATTTCACCTGAACCGGAATGGCCGCAGGTGTAAACGCATATTCTGGCGCTTTTAGTCGGAATTCACGCCAGATGTAAGGCCTGTTGGCGAATTTCGACCAATCCCGTACCTTTATCAGAAGCCTGCGTCCGACAAAGGCCACAATTATTGGCAATGAAGCCATCCGCCCAAATTTCCCCCAACGGCATCCATATGTAGTCATGCATAAAATTTCCGCAACCACACGCGCCGTTTCGGCACTGGCATTTTGTGCCCTTGTTTCACCCGCCTGCGCAGAGGAAGCAAGCCAGAAACAGCCGCAATATGTTCTTGTGTCGTTTGATGGTGCGCATGACAATGCGCTGTGGGAAAGAAGCCGTGCGATCGCACAAAGGTCCAATGCGCGTTTTACCTATTTTCTGTCCTGCGTTTTCCTGATCCAGAAAGAAAACCGCAAGACCTATCATCCGCCGCACAGGCACGCCGGCGCATCCAATGTCGGTTTTGCGCAAACCCGTGATGAGGTGAGGATACGTCTTGGCCATGTCTGGCAGGCACATCTTGAAGGTCATGAAATCGCAAGCCATGGCTGCGGCCATTTCGACGGCACGAACTGGTCAAGCGTGGACTGGGACAGCGAGATCAAGTCATTTCGCCGGGTGGTAGCCAATGCCTATCAAGACAATGACATCGACGGCGAGCCGGACGGCTGGAAAGCCCTGGCTGAAACCGGCATCAACGGTTTTCGCGCGCCCTATCTTGCCTCGGCCAAACCGGTGCAGGATGCGCTGAAGGCCAATGGTTTCCGTTATCAGGCCTCTGCCGTCACCCGCGCCCCGCAAGCACCTGCAATGGAGGCTGGTTTTGCCTCTTTCGGCCTGCCGCTCATCCCTGAAGGCCCATCTGGCAGGCCAATTGTCGCCATGGACTATAATCTTTATGTGCGCCATTCCCGCGGCAAGGAAGAGCCGCGACAGAGCGCGCAGTTTGAAGAACGTGCCTATCAGGCCTTCCGCGCAGCCTTCGAGCAACAATATCAGGGCAAGCGGCAGCCATTGCAGATCGGCCTGCATTTCGTGCTGATGAATGATGGAGCCTACTGGCGCGCGATGGAGCGTCTTGTCGGTGAAGTCTGCAGCAAACCGGATGTGAAATGCACTACCTATAATGATTATCTCGACAGTCTCGGCAAAACGTCTTCGCGAGCTACTGACAGCAAATCCTGAATTGGAACCTCCCCGGCATTCAGACGGGGAGTGTTTTCATTCAAAGCCTTACACAGCTTCTGCACCCTGCTGGTCAAACTTTGGCAGCGGTTCGCCGCCAATCTTGGCCTCAAACGAGCGCAGGCGCTTGTAAATTGACAGGAGCTCGATGATCGTCGTCCAGGAATTGACGAGATACTGGAACGAATTGCGCACCTGATCGAACACATTCAGGATCTGGTTCATCAGACCAAGTGTCAGCTTGCCCGCAACGATGGACGGCACGAGAATGAGCGTCGGGAAAATATTGTCGGCCTGAATGTAGAAAATGCGCGCGACATTGAAATAGACATAGTGGAAATAGAGCCGGAAATAATTGTGGCGCACGGCCTGGAACAGTTCGCGCACCGTTGCAGGCTCGGCCCGCTCGGCGAAATCCTCGCCATAAACCAGTTCCTTACGATAGGCTGCCTCCACGCGCTGATTGTTGAATTCCAACCCCGGCAGCTTTATGCCGACCAACGCCAGAAAACCCGTGCCAAACAGCGCCCAGATGATAGCCGCCCAGACCAGTGCATGCGGCACATGGCCGATGATCGGCAGATCACTGACCTTTTCGGAAAAGGTGAACAGCACCGGCAGGAAGGCGATCAGCGTCATGATCGAACGCACAAGGCTGACGCCCAGTTGCTCAAGCGTGGTGGAAAAGCGCATCGTATCTTCCTGCACACGCTGTGCCGCCCCTTCGATGGTGCGCAACTTCGGCCAGTGCGCCATGTAATAATCGTTCATCGCCGTACGCCAGCGGAAGATGTAATGGCTGATAAAGAAGGCGCTCAACACGCCAACCGTCACACCGATAAAGGCAATGCCGGCAAAATCCAGCATGCTCCAGTAAAATTCGGAAGCTGGCACCGAACCCGGCGTGGACAGCCCCTGCTGCACCTTGTCATAGAATGGCCCGTACCATGCATTGACCGCCACGCTGACCTGCACGTTGAAATAGGTCGCAAACAGGATCAAGGCCGAACCCAGAATCGACCAGCGCTGCCAGGGATGGGGCGATAGCAACGCCCAGAAGCCATAAAAGGCAAAGGTCACGACGGCGAAATAAACATAGAACCAGAGAAATGGCGGCGACCAGAACAGGCTGGCGCCAATGATGGGAGCGGCATCCGGTGCTGCGGGCGGCATGCCAAACAGGCTGCCCAGTTGCGCCCCGCCCATATACCATCCAAGAATGGCAAGCAGGCTCCATAAGACAGCAGAGACAAAGAACAGTTTTGGCCGGGGGAAGAAGGATACGAACACGAGTCAGACGACCTCTAATCTGGCTTTCAAAGCGGAATAAATGCTGGAAGCTCAATCTTTACCAGTTAAATTATTGTAAGAATTGCGAGCAATTCTTACTGAACTGTTTTACTGGCATATTTTCCGGCTGAACAGGCAGCAGTCGCTGCCACCACAAGAACAAGGGCGGCGATGAGACTGGGGGCGGTAAAGGAGCCAGAGACTTGCGCCATGATGCCCGCCACCCATGGCCCTACGATCTGGCCAAGACTGAAACCGAGTGTAAGGCGCGCAATCGCGCGTTTGGGTGACAGGGGGGCCAGAAGCCGCGCGCCCTGGATGGCAAAGGCGGTCAGCGCCATGAAGGTCAGGCCAAGCAGGATACTGCCGATAATCGGGCCGATAGGGGCTGCCAGCATCACGCTTGCCGCCACGCCGATTGCTTCCAGAATGCTCGCCACGGCAAAGGCGAAAAATACCCCGATACGTCCAAGAATTGGCGACCAGATCCAGTTCGACAGGCCGGCACAAACGCCCGCAAGAACCCAGACGAATGCTTCCATCACCGCATCGCCACCCGAATTGCGCACGATGGCGATGATGAACGTAGCCGTGATGACATAACCAAAGCCGCACAGGGTGTAAGCGAATGTCAGTGCATGATAGGCAAAGGATGCAGGAACAGCAGGCTCGCGCCCGCCATTGGCGCCACCAGCCGGCCCCTCATCGACGAGCAACACGAACGCTGCGGCAAAAACAGCACTGAGAAGGGCCGCGCCGATCCAGTCGGCCCGCCAGCCTGATCCCGCGAAGTGAATGGCGGCAACCAGCAGGGCGGAAGCGGCTATGCCAAAGCCAACACCGCCAAAATGCACCGCACCAAGCTGTGGCCGACCAAGCAGCAAGATATGGCTCAGCACAATGGTCGTGCCGATAATCATCGTGATGGCACTGACAAAGCCAGCGGCAAAACGAATGACCGCAAAAGACCAGACATCGCCCGCCAGCGCCATGGCCAGACACAGAAGCGCGCTTGCAACAAGCCCGGCAATCACCACGGCGCGTTCACGGCCAGCCGACCAGCCATAACCGGCAGCCAATGCCCCCAGCAGATAACCGACGAAATTCGCCGAGGCGATGAAGCCCGCATCGGCAGTATTGATGCCTGTATCGGCGAGCATGCCGGGCAGAATGGGCGTATAGATGAACCGCCCGATCCCCATGACCGAGGCCATGCACAGAAAACCGCCAATGGCATAACCAAGGCCGGGAATCGTGCGGGAATGCTGGCGCGAAGCAGTTGTCATGCAGGCACAATAGTGCCCATCATGATGGAGACAATTGAATTTTTCTGATCCGCATCAGCGGGGATGGCATCTACGCCTTGAAGAAGGCAGCATATTCATCCGGCTTGAAGCCAACACAATATTTGCCGTCTGCGACCAGCACCGGACGTTTCACCATGGATGGCTGTTCGAGCATCAAGGCACGCGCCTTGGCCGCATCCACATTGGCACGTTCTGCTTCCGGCAATTTGCGAAAAGTTGTGCCCGCACGGTTCAACAGCTTTTCCCAAGACAGGCTTTCCAGAAAACGATCCAGTGTTTCTGCGTCGAGCCCATCCTTCTTGTAGTCATGGAAGGCATATTCAATGCCATGCTCTTCCAGCCAGCGACAGGCCTTCTTCATCGTGTCGCAGTTCCTGATGCCGTAAATCGTAACGCTCATGGCCAGCTCCTCTGATTGCGCCGGGATGAAAGGCCAAGCCGCATCAGGATGCAAGCAGGCAAAAGACAAAGCCTGGGGAATACGGATCAATCGTCCCGCTCGCGCTGCAATAGTTCCTGCTTGCGTTCGACACCCCAGCGATAGCCGGAAATGCCGCCATCATTGCGCACCACCCGGTGACAGGGCACCGCGACCGCAATCTTGTTGGCAGCACAGGCCTGCGCCACCGCGCGAGCGGATTTCGGCGCTCCAATGCGTTCAGCCAGTTCCGAATAGCTGATCGTTTCGCCGGCAGGAATTGTCCGCAAGGCCTGCCAGACGCGCTGCTGAAAGGCCGTTCCCTGCAGATCAAGCGGCAGATCCACCTGCCGTGCCGGTTTTTCGACCAGCCGGATGACGTCCGCCACGACAGATGCAAAAGCATTGTCAGCCGCCATCAGACGAGCGCGTGGAAAACGCCGTTCAAGATCCTGGACAAGCGCCTGCCCATCATCGCCAAGCAGAATGGCAACAATACCCTTGTCGCTTGCCGCAACCAGAACAGCGCCAAGCGCGGACTGGCCCGTGGCATAACGAATTTCCAGGCCATTGCCGCCTGCGCGATAGGCCGTGGCCGTCATGCCGAACATGGCTTTTGACCGGTCATAGAATCGACTGGATGAACTGTAGCCAGCCTCATAAATGGCCTCGGTGATGCTTGTATCCGCATTTTCCACGATGGTGCGCATTTTTGTCGCCCTTTGCTGGTCGGCATAGTTCTTGGGGCTGATCCCAAGGACGGATTTGAACAGTCGATGCAGATGCGACGGGCCGGTGCCGACCGCTCTGGCAATTTCTGCAAGCGACGGAACGCCTTGTGCTGAATCGATATAACGGCACGCTTCCAGAACCAGTTGAGAATATCGTTCATCATATTATTCTAACAGTGTTTTTTTATCATCCGGCCGGCAGCGCAGGCAGGGACGGAAGCCTGCCTGTTCCGCCTGCTCGGCAGTGTCAAAAAAGCGCACATTCTGCCGTTTTGCATGCCGGGCCGGACAGGATGGGCGGCAGTAAATTCCCGTGGTTACGACCGCAAAAACGAACTGGCCATCCGCTTTTGCATCCCGATTCAACACCTTGTTCCAGCGGGTTTCACTCGTCTCGGCTGGCCTGACCATAAAATTTGGGTTCCTTCGCCATGATCAATATGAGACATAACAAAGTAACAGCAAGAGAGGGAGGGGACACTCCATTGCTTGCTTTTGAATTCACGTCTGCACAACCGGGTGATGAGCGTGCCTTTTTTGCCACTCATCGCAAGGAGTTTGCCTGCATGGAATTGGGCAGGATCAGGTTTGATCCTAATCAATGACATGCGCAGGTAGAGCGCGGATAGCAAAATTATCACTACGCTGTTCCATCGTGGAGCAGCTTTTCATGTGCTGCGAGGGGTTTTATGAACTACGCCGCTGGAACCGTCATATCCGGTCTGGGAGCATTGTTTGCAATGCTTCTGGCTGGATTTTCACATGACGCGCTATTTAGAACCCATATGTGGATTCTTTTTGCCGTCCTAGCCATTTTCACCATTCTTCTGATGCGCAACAGCGATTACAGCGGTAGCGCAAAGAAAGCTGATCAGTCCACCTATATGGATGGCCCGACCCGCTATGGCGTGATCGCTACCGTCTTCTGGGGCGTCGTCGGGTTCCTGGTCGGCGTCGTGATCGCGCTGCAGCTCGCATTCCCGGACCTTAATTTTGAGCCTTATCTGAATTTTGGCCGCGTTCGTCCGCTGCACACGTCTGCCGTTATTTTCGCCTTTGGCGGTACGGCACTGATTTCGACCTCCTTCTATGTCGTTCAGCGTACCTGCCGTGCGCGCCTGTTTGGCGGCGATCTCGCCTGGTTCGTGTTCTGGGGCTATCAGCTGTTCATCATCATGGCAGCGACCGGCTATCTGCTTGGCATCACCCAGAGCCGTGAATATGCGGAACCGGAATGGTATGTTGACCTCTGGCTCACCATCGTCTGGGTCGCCTATCTGGCCGTCTTCCTCGGTACGATCCTGAAGCGCAAGGAACCACATATCTATGTGGCAAACTGGTTCTTCCTCGCCTTCATCATCACGATCGCAATGTTGCACATCGTCAACAATCTTGCGATCCCGGTCTCCTTCCTCGGCACCAAGAGCTATTCGGCCTTTGCCGGCGTCCAGGATGCCCTGACCCAATGGTGGTACGGACATAATGCGGTGGGCTTCTTCCTCACCACGTCCTTCCTCGGCATGATGTACTATTTCGTGCCAAAACAGGCCAACCGTCCGGTTTACTCCTACCGTCTGTCGATCATCCACTTCTGGTCGCTGATCTTCCTCTATATCTGGGCTGGCCCGCACCATCTGCATTACACCGCCCTGCCTGACTGGGCGCAGACGCTCGGCATGGTTTTCTCGGTCATGCTGTGGATGCCGTCCTGGGGGGGCATGATCAACGGTCTGATGACGCTGTCCGGCGCATGGGACAAGATCCGCACCGACCCGATCATCCGCATGATGGTGGCCGCTATTGCCTTCTATGGCATGGCGACCTTCGAAGGCCCGCTGATGTCGATCAAGACGGTCAACTCGCTGTCGCACTATACCGACTGGACCATTGGTCACGTTCATTCCGGCGCACTTGGCTGGAACGGCATGATCACCTTCGGTGCGGTCTACTATCTTGCGCCGCGCCTGTGGAACCGTAAGCGTCTCTACTCCATCCGCATGGTCAACTGGCATTTCTGGCTGGCGACCCTTGGCATCGTGCTCTATGCAGCTTCGATGTGGGTGGCCGGTATCCAGCAGGGCCTGATGTGGCGTGAATATGATAGCCAAGGCTTCCTCGTATACACCTTCGCGGAAACCGTCGCTGCCATGTTCCCATACTATGTCATCCGTGCCGTTGGTGGCCTGTTCTATCTGAGCGGTGGCATTCTCATGGCCTGGAACGTCTATCAGACCATTCGTGGGCGGCTTCGCGATGAAGCTCCCATCCCCGGCGCCGAGCCAATTGATCTCACTGTAGATCGCCCGGCAGTACAGCCTGCGGAATAAGGATTGAACACATGTCGTTTCTGAGCAAACACTCAATTCTTGAAAAGAATGCCACCCTGCTGCTCATCTGCTCGCTGGCAGTGGTCATGGTAGGCGGCATTGTTGAAATCGCACCGCTTTTCTATCTGGAAAACACGATCGAAAAGGTCGAAGGTGTACGCCCTTACTCCCCGCTGGAACTGGCGGGGCGTAACATCTACATCCGCGAAGGATGCTATGTCTGCCACAGCCAGATGATCCGTCCGTTCCGCGACGAAGTTGAACGTTACGGCCATTACAGCCTGGCTGCGGAATCGATGTATGATCATCCATTCCAATGGGGGTCCAAGCGTACAGGGCCTGACCTTGCCCGCGTTGGCGGCCGCTACTCCAATGAATGGCACGTGCAGCACCTGATCCGCCCACGTGACGTGGTGCCGGAATCGATCATGCCGCAATATGGCTTCCTGCTGGACCGTCCATTGAATGCCAAGACCATTGCCGAGGACATAAAGACCAATGTCCTGGTCGGCGTGCCTTATACGCAGGATATGATTGACAATGCGCTGGACGACCTGAAGACGCAGGCAACGCCAGATGCTGACACTGCCGGCCTTCTGTCACGTTATCCGAAGGCCAAGACTGGCGATTTTGACGGCAATCCAAATCAGATCACCGAAATGGATGCCCTGATCGCCTACCTGCAGGTACTTGGAACTCTCGTAGACTTCTCGACTTACGATCAATCGCCAAACGCCCGTTAGGAGGGGTGCGCATATGGACTACGAAACCATGCGTCATTTCGCCGACAGCTGGGGACTCCTTGGGATGACGATCTTCTTTATCCTCGTCGTCCTCTATGTCTTCCGACCGGGCAGCAAGAAGAAGGCCGACGAGATAAAAACGATTCCGTTCAAGGATGACGACAATGACACAAAAGGAAATTGACAAAGTCAGCGGCGTTTCGACGACTGGCCATGAATGGGACGGGATCAAGGAACTTGACAATCCCATGCCGCGTTGGTGGCTCTGGACGTTCTATGGAACGATCGTTTTCGCCATCATCTATGCGATCCTTTATCCATCCCTGCCCCTGATCACCACATCGAGCAGCGGCGTGCGTGAATGGTCGAGCCGCGGAGTATTCTGGCAGGAAGTTAACCGCGTTACGGCTGAACGTCAGTCGATCCTTGACCAGATCAAGGCCAAGGACATTCACGAAATCGCAGCAGACGAAAATCTTCGCCAGTTTGCGATTGCCGGTGGTGCGGCTGCATTCCGCGTCAACTGCGTGCAGTGTCATGGTTCGGGTGCGCAGGGCGCTCCCGGCTATCCGAACCTGAACGACGACGACTGGCTGTGGGGCGGTTCGCTTGACGACATCCTGCAGACGATCCGTCACGGCGTCCGCTCGCCTGACGACAGCGAAACCCGCGAATCCCAGATGCCGGCTTTTGCCGATGTTCTGGAGCCACAGCAGATTCGTGAAGTTGCCGCCTATGTCGTAAGCCTCACCGGCAAGCCGCGCGATCCGTCGCTGGTCGAAGCTGGCCGGCAGGTCTTCGTGGACAACTGCGCTGTCTGCCATGGCGAGGATGCCAAGGGCAACCGTGAATTCGGTGCACCAAACCTCACCGATGCAATCTGGCTCTATGGCAATGATGAAGACGCCATCATCCGTCAGGTCAGCCATCCGAAACATGGCGTGATGCCTGCATGGGAAAATCGCCTTGGCGATACGACCGTCAAGCAGCTGGCCATCTTCGTCCATTCGCTCGGCGGTGGTGAATGACAAATCCCAGCCCCCTCTTCCCGAGGGGGCTGGCCATTGAACGACCAAGGCGCATTCCAGATGACGGGCTACAAGTCTGGCTATGCGCACCACTTTCAAAATAGGGCGCAATGATCTGTTCCCATCAATGATCACTGCACACCCTGTTTGCGGCATTTCGTGATGCAAACGCCCCCTTTGCAGGAAATGCTTCTGAAGGAATTGCGTAATGTCAGACGAAGTCGAACGTGTTGAGGTCAAAGCGGTCAATTCCGCCAAAACCCGCCAGACGCTCTATGCCAAGCGGGAAAAGATCTTCCCCAAGCGCGTTTATGGTGAATTCCGCCGTTTCAAATGGATCATCATGTTCGTCACGCTGGCGATCTATTATCTGACGCCCTGGATTCGTTGGGATCGTGGCCCCTATGCGCCTGACCAAGCGGTTCTGGTCGATCTGCCGAACCGGCGCTTCTATTTCTTCTTCATCGAGATCTGGCCGCAGGAATTCTATTATGTGGCTGGCCTGCTGATCATGGCGGGCCTTGGCCTGTTTCTCATCACTTCGGCGGCAGGCCGCGCATGGTGCGGCTATGCCTGCCCGCAGACGGTCTGGGTTGATCTGTTTCTGGTGATCGAGCGCGCGATCGAAGGCGACCGCAACGCCCGCATGAAGCTCGACAAGGCGCCCTGGACCTTTGACAAGATCTGGAAACGCACAGCCAAGCATTCGATCTGGCTGCTGATAGGTGTGCTCACCGGCGGCGCATGGATTTTCTATTTCGCCGATGCACCCACCCTGCTGCACGACGTCCTGACCGGACAGGCCGCAAGCATCGCCTATGCGACCATCGCCATTCTGACCGCCACCACCTATATTTTCGGCGGTCTGATGCGTGAACAGGTCTGCACCTATATGTGCCCATGGCCGCGCATCCAGGCCGCGATGCTGGACGAGGATTCACTGACTGTCACCTATAATGACTGGCGCGGCGAGCCGCGCTCGCGCCATGCCAAAAAGGCGCAGGCGGCAGGTGAGATTGTCGGCGATTGCGTTGACTGCAATGCCTGCGTCGTGGCCTGCCCGATGGGCATCGACATCCGCGACGGCCAGCAGCTTGAATGTATCACCTGTGCGCTGTGTATTGATGCCTGCAATGCCGTCATGGACAAGATCGGCAAGCCGCGCGGGCTGATCTCCTATGCAACCTTGGCCGATTACAATGCCAATATGGCGCTTGCCACCGACAATGGCACGAAGCCGATCAATCCGGCGCGTGTCTATGACGCGCCTGGCAAACTGTCCGACAAGATCAAGCATCTGAGCTGGCAACATGTGTTGCGTCCGCGCAGCCTGTTCTATTTCACCATCTGGGCCGCCATTGGCCTTAGCCTGATCATCTCGCTGACCTTGCGTGACCGCATTGGCCTGAATGTTCTGCATGACCGCAATCCGCAATATGTGCTGCTGTCGGATGGCTCCATCCGCGATGGCTATACGGTCAAGATCCTCAACATGATCCCGGAACCACGCAATTTCATCCTGTCGCTTGATGGCCTGCCCGGCGCATCGCTGACCATCCAGGACGTGGAACCGGACGCTCAGGGGCGGCATGTTGTAGCGGTTGAGCCGGACCGGCTGAAAACGCTTCGTGTTTTTGTCACCATGCCGCATAATAGCCTGAACGAAGCGCGTACAGACTTTGTATTCGAAGTGCGTGATGAAAACGGTGCAGAACATGCGCGTTACAAGGCAACCTTCCTTGCCCCGGAGAAAAAATAATGGCTGTTGAGACAAAAACATCCCGCGGCTTCACCGGCTGGCACATGCTGGGCACGATGATTGCCTTCTTTGGCACGATCATCATCGCCAATTTCACCATGGCTTATTTTGCCGCCCATAGCTGGAGCGGGCTGGTCGTTGAGAATTCCTATGTCGCAAGTCAGGAATTCAATGAAAAGGCCGAGGCCGGCAAACAGCAGGCAGCCCTCGGCTGGCAGGTAAATGCCGCGCTCGACAATGGTGATTTCGTCTATACCATCACGGACAAGATGGGCGCGCCGGTGCGCGTCAATGGCGGCACGGTCGAATTCAAGCATCCGGTCGGCGACGTGCACGACACCAGGGCCGTGCTGGAAGTTCGCGGTGAAGGTATCCTTGGCACGTCGATCGACCTCGCGGATGGCAGCTGGATCATGGAAATCAATGCTGATGCCGGCCTTAATGAACCCTATCGCCGCATCAGTCGTGTTCTCGTCAGAAATGGGAAAATCCATTGACCTGTTGTGTTGAAAATGCACAGCTTGCGACAGTCGCGCAAACTATTTCGGCTGACGAAATGCAGATCGCCAGCCGTGTGCTCGGCAATGGCTATCGCCAGCTGGATCTGTCTGTGCCGGCCGTTCATTGTGCCGCCTGCATCCAGACAATAGAAAGCACCTTAAGCAAGATTCCGGGCGTAGCCTATGTCCGTGTGAACCTGACAGCACGCCGTGTCACGGTACGCTGGAAGGAAAACGAGACACCGCCCGACATTATCGAGCCCTTGCGCAGGCTTGGCTATCCGGCGCATATTTTCGACATGATGCAGGAAAAGGATGAAACCTTTTCCCGCCTGCTGATTGCGCTTGGCGTGGCCGGTTTTGCTACCAGCAATGTGATGCTCCTGTCGGTTTCGGTCTGGTCGGGGGCGGATTCTGCAACGCGCGACCTGTTCCACTGGATTTCCGCCTGTATTGCCCTGCCGACAATGGTCTATTCAGGCCGCATTTTCTATCGGTCGGCATGGAATGCGCTGCGTTCGCGGCGCATGAACATGGACGTGCCAATTGCGCTGGCCATCACGCTTGCCTTCCTCATGAGCCTTTATGAAACCATGCATCATGGCCAACATGCCTATTTCGATGCCTCGGTTTCGCTGTTGTTCTTCCTGCTGATCGGACGCACGCTTGACTATATGATGCGTGAACGCGCCCGGTCTGCCGTGCGCGGGCTTGCCCAGCTTGCCCCGCGCGGAGCGGTTGTCATCAATGATGACGGCGAACGCAACTATATCCCCGTCAACGAGATCCGGCCGAACATGCGCATCATCGTGGCGGTGGGTGAACGTATTCCGGTCGATGCACGGGTGGAGGAAGGCCGCTCCGAACTCGACTGCTCCATTGCCTCTGGCGAAAGCGATGCCGTACCGGTTGGCCCTGGCTCCGAGATTCGCGCCGGAACGCTCAATGTTGCAGCACCACTTACCATCCGCGCCACGGCTACAGCCAAAGATTCCTTCCTTGCCGAAATGGTACGGCTGATGGATGTGGCCGAAGGCGGACGCGCACGCTATCGCCGTCTTGCCGACCGCGCCTCGCAGCTTTATTCGCCCGTCGTGCATCTGACCGCCTTCCTCGCCTTCTGCGGCTGGATGGTCTATACCGGCGGCGACTGGTACCGCTCGCTTTATATCGCCATTGCGACACTGATCATCACCTGCCCATGCGCGCTAGGCCTTGCCGTGCCGATCGTGCAGGTGGTCGCAGCACGCCGCCTGTTTGAAAATGGCATCATGATCAAGGACGGCTCGGCAATGGAGCGCATGGCCGAAATCGACATGGCCGTGTTCGACAAGACGGGAACCCTCACCCTCGGTCAGCCTTGGCTTGCCAATCTGCCGGAAATCAACCACAAATATCTGGAAATCGCGGCTGAACTGTCGCTTTATTCGCGCCATCCGCTGTCGCGCGCCCTGGCCGTTCTCACGCATGCCGGCCCGATCACCGCCTTTGACCGTATCGAGGAAATTCCGGGATCCGGCATCGAGGCAGAGCTTGATGGCACGGTTTATCGTCTGGGCAAACGCGACTGGGCCTGTGGCGAAACGCAGACCGAAGCCCCTTCCGGCCCGGAAACCTGCCTTTCCATCGATGGCAAACTGGTTGAAACCTTCCGCTTTGAGGATCGTCCGCGTGATGATGCGGCAGCGGCTCTTGCCGCGCTGAAGCGCGATGGTATCGACCTTGGCATTATTTCGGGCGACCGCAATGGTGCGGTGAAAAAGCTCGCCGACCATCTTGGCGTGGAAAAATACCGTGCCGAGGTTCTGCCTGCCGACAAGGCTGCAATCGTCAGAAAACTTGGCGAGGATGGCCATAAGGTGCTGATGGTTGGCGATGGGCTCAATGATGCGCCGGCCCTTGTTGCGGCTTATGTCTCGATGGCACCGGCAACGGCTGCCGATATTGGCCGCAATGCCGCCGACTTCGTGTTCCTGCGCGAAAGCCTTTCGGCCGTGCCATTGACATTGGCCGTCTCGAAGGAAGCCGGCAAGCTCATCCGGCAGAATTTCATGTTGTCCATCGGCTATAATTTCATTGCCGTTCCGATTGCGGTTCTGGGCTATGTCACGCCGCTGGTGGCTGCCCTTTCCATGTCGCTGTCCTCGGTCATCGTGATCTGCAATGCCCTGCGCCTCAAGGCAGGCAAGCCCGAAAAGCGCGCTGAAAGCGGCTCGAAGGTTGCTTCCACGCGCCTGCAGGGAGCGCATAAATGACGGGTCTTCTGCTGCTCATTCCCATCGCGCTGTTTCTCGGCGCGCTGGGGCTGTTCGCCTTTCTGTGGACGCTCAAGACCGGCCAGTATGACGATCTCGATGGCGCGGCCAACCGCATTCTGATCGATGATGATGATAATGTTATAGAGTCACCGGAAGAGGATACGGTGAATCAATATAACAAAACGCCGGAAAACTAGAGCAACTCCAGGAAAGTGGGCACGGTTTTCCGTCCGCAACTGCAAAAACAACATGTTAGGGCAAGCAGCGTTTCCATGAAAATCTGAATTGCCCTGGCACATGTTCGCAAACTGATTCATCCGGACGTGCCATCTTCCTGTTTTTACCTGTATTTCAGCCGCAACCGATGGAGTACCGCTTAAAGGCCGTGCCCTGACCCGCTTTCATCCTGGACCAGTATGGCCCTGAAATCATTGACGTTTGTTCCGGTTGGCCCGGGCACGAACAGATCATCAAGAACATGAAAGGCCGTCCAGGCATCGTTCTTGGCAAGGAGGGCTGCGCCATCTAGCCCGGCCTGCCGCAGCCGCAGCCGCGTTGCCCCATCGGCAAAGGCACCCGCATTGTCTTGCGAGCCGTCAATGCCATCGGTATCTGCCGCCAATGCGTGAATGCCGTGCAGGCCATCAATATCGAGCGCAAAGGACAAAAGGAATTCGCTGTTGCGCCCTCCCCTGCCTTTGCCTTTGAGCGTTACCGTGGTCTCGCCGCCAGACAGAATCACCACCGGCTTGCGGAAAGGGCGGTTGCGCGTGGCAACTTCACGCGCGATTGCCGCATGAACATGCGCCACCTCGCGCGCCTCCCCCTCAATCGCATCCGACAGAATGACTGCCTCAACCCCCTGTCGCTGCGCTTCTCTTACTGCAGCTTCCAGCGAAACGGCGGCCGAAGCAATCACGCGCACTTCATTGCGGGCAAAGCAGGCCTCATCAGGCCTTGGCGCATCAGCCCTTTCGCTTCTGATATGCGCCAGTGCTGCTTCCGGCAGATCAAGCCGGTAACGTGCGATAATATCCAGCGCCTCCTGCCTGCTGGTCTTATCAGGCACTGTCGGACCAGAGGCGACAAAAGCCGGATCATCCCCCGGAATATCGGATACAATCAGAGAAAATACCCGCGCTGGGAAAGCAGCCTTGGCAAGGCGTCCGCCCTTGATGGTCGACAAATGTTTGCGCAGCGCATTCATGGCCGAAATCGGCGCACCAGAGGCAAGCAAGGCGCGGTTGACCGCAATCTCATCCGCCAGCGTCATGCCTTCTGGCGGCGCAGGCAAAAGTGCCGAGCCGCCGCCGGAAATGAGCGCCACCACCAGATCATCTTCGGTAAGATTGGAGACGGCATCAAACAGTCGTCTGGAAGCCACAAGCCCCGCCTCATCCGGCACGGGATGAGCAGCTTCGATGATCTCAATACGCTGGCACGGCGTGCCATAACCGTAACGTGTCACCACCACGCCTTCGAGCGGACCATCCCAGGCTTTTTCAAAGGCTGCCGCCATCTGCGCCGAGCCTTTGCCTGCACCAATGACGATAGTGCGTCCCTTTGGTCGTTCCGGCAAATGATTGCGGATCACTAGTTCCGGATCAGCCGCCTTCACCGCCGCCTCGAACAGGCTCACGAGAAAGCGCTTGGGCTCAGTGATGAAGGCCATGAATCCATCCGCATATTTCCATCCATACCGAGGTTATGGCTGGAACGCCGTTTTACGCAAGCGCCTTCTTCATCGGCTTGCCGGCAATATAGGTTTCGACAATGGCGCGGTCATCACCCATGGTTTGCAGCAGGAAAAGCTCCTGCTCAAGTGTGGCGCCCGCCGCCATTCTAAGCCGCATCGGCGCCGTGGCGCATGAATCCAGCACGACAAGATCCGCCTCCGTGCCCGCCTCCAGCGTGCCGATCCTGTCTTCCAGCGACAGGGCGCGGGCATTGCCTAGCGTCATCATGTAGAAAGACTGGAACGGGTTCATGCGCTGGCCGCGCAATTGCAGCACCTTGTAGCCCTCATCCAACGTGCGCAGCATGGAAAAACTGGTGCCGCCGCCAATATCGGTCGCCACCGCCATGCGCACGCCGTTCGCCTTCAGCCGGTCGCGGTCAAACAGGCCGGAGCCGAGGAAAAGATTCGAGGTCGGACAGAAAACCGCAATTGCGCCTGTTTCCGCCATGACCGCCACTTCGCGCGCCTCCAGGTGAATGGAATGGCCAAGCAGGGTTCTGTTTCCAAGCAGGCCATAATGTTCATAAATGCCGAGATAATCCGGCGCATCCGGATAAAGCTGTTTGGTAAAGGCGATTTCGTCGTGATTTTCCGACAGATGTGTCTGGATGCACATATCAGGAAATTCTGCCGCAAGCGCACCGCTTGCCTCCATCTGGGCAGGCGTTGAGGTGATGGCAAAGCGCGGCGTGATCACATATTCGAGCCTGTCCACGCCATGCCAGCGCGCAATCAGCGCCTTGCTGTCGTCATAGCCAGACTGTGCCGTATCGCAGAGCGCTGGCGGGGCATTGCGATCCATCATCACCTTGCCGCCCAACATGCGCATGCCGCGATACTGCGACGCACGGAAATAGGCATCCGCACTTTGCGGATGCACCGAACAATAGGCCACCGCCGTGGTGGTGCCGTGGCGAATCAGCTCGTCCAGAAAGCGTTCCGTAATGAACTGCGCATGCTGTTCATCGGCAAATTTCTGTTCAGCGACAAAGGTATAGGTATTGAGCCATTCCAGGAGATTGGCGGCATAGGAGGCGACCACTTGAGTCTGCGGATAATGGATATGCGTATCAATGAAACCCGGCATGATCAGATGCGGGCGATGATCCACCGTTTCAAAATCACTTCCAGCCGCCGCCACGACATCCGCATAAGCGCCAGACTGTCTGATCAGGCCGCCCTCAACCAGCACCGCGCCGTCTTCATAATAGCAATAAGCTTCATGGTCATCCGCGCTTGCAGGTTCGTCCCTGAATGACAAAACACGACCACGGATAAGAAGCTTTTTCATTGCGCCTTGCTCTCTGAACTGTTCGATGCAATTGCGGATTCATACCATGCGGCAAGCAGCCTGCGTTCTTCCTCCGTCACGCCGGTGACATTGGCCGGCGGCATGGCATGGGAACGCCCAGCCTGCAGATAGATCTCGCGCGCATGGGACGCAATAGCGCGATCAGTGTCAAGCTCTACACCCTTGGGCGGCACGATGATGCCCTCCCAGCCCGGTTCTGCGGCATGGCACATGGCGCAGCGCCCAAGCACCGTATCGCGCACCTTGTCGAAATGTGGATTGGCGATGAAGCTTTGTTGCAAGGCGGAAATCCTCGTGTCGTCAGCCTCCCCCGTCAGCACTTTCGGTACGGTCGAAAGCCACATGATGATGATGAAGAGAAGAACAGTGACAAGCCATGTCCAGGTCGGATTGCCCTTGCGGGCATGGCGCGTATTGAACCAGTGGCGGATGGTAACGCCCATCAGGAACACCAGCGATGCAATGACCCAATTATACTCCGTGCCAAAGGCCAGAGGATAATGGTTTGACAACATCAGGAACAGAACCGGCAGTGTCAGATAATTGTTATGCGTCGAGCGCTGCTTGGCGATCTTGCCATATTTCGGATCAGGCTTGCGGCCAGCAATGAGGTCGGCCACCACGATCTTCTGATTGGGAATGATGATCATGAACACATTGGCCGACATGATTGTCGCAGTGAAGGCGCCAAGATGCAGGAATGCCGCGCGGCCGGTGAACAGATGCGTATAGCCCCAGGCAACCGCGACCAGCACGCAATAGAGCAGCACCATCAGCAACGTGTCGCTCTTGCCCAGCATGAGATTGCAGATCGCATTATAGACAAGCCAGCCAAAGGCAAGCGAGGCAATGGAAATGAGGATGGCGACCGGGCGCGAAATATCGAGCACATTGGGGTCGATCAGATAAAGATCAGCGCCAGCATAATAGACGATGCAAAGCAACGCAAAGCCAGACAGCCAGGTGGCATAGGATTCCCATTTGAACCAGGTCAGATGATCCGGCATTTCGGGTGGTGCGACCAGATATTTCTGGATGTGATAAAAGCCACCGCCATGCACCTGCCATTCTTCACCATGAACACCGGCAGGAAGACCGTTACGCTGACGCAGACCAAGATCGAGCGCTATGAAATAGAATGACGACCCGATCCACGCGATTGCGGTCACAACATGCAGCCATCGCGCTGCAAAGCCCAGCCAGTCCCAAGCCACGGCCAAGTCATACATCAGCGCCTCCTCCCCATTTATTCGTCATTTTCCCTCCCCATTGTCCACTCCCTCAATATGTGCCAAACCTTCAGGCAAGAATAAACTTGGCTTCACAACGATCAGTTTCAAAAAAAGCTTAACAATAATGGGCTGCCTGCATGTCATATCTCGATAATCTGCGTGTATTCGTGCGCGTTGTCGAACTTGGGAATTTGTCGGCGGCTGGCCGAGACCAGCGCGCTTCACCTGCTGTTGCGAGCAACCGGATCAAGGAACTGGAAAAACATCTTGGCGTGCGCCTGTTCAATCGCACCACACGCAAACTTATCCCGACCGAGCATGGGCGCGTATTCTACAATGGGGCGTTGAAAATACTTGAAGCCGTGGACGAAGCAGAAGCGGCAGTGGCTGAACTTTCCAAAAGCCCACGCGGATCCTTGCGCATCACCGCCCCTCTGGGGCTTGGCCGGCGCATGATCGCTTCCGGTATTCCGGAATTTCACGATCAATATCCCGATATCGAGGTGCGGCTGCGCCTGTCAGACCATGAGATCGACATTCTCAACGAAGGCGTTGATGTCGCCTTCAAACTGGGAATACTGGAAAATTCCAATCTTCACATGCGCGGCATCATGACCTGTGAGCGCGTGATCTGTGCCGCACCGGACTATCTTGCCCGACGCGGCGTGCCGGAAACGCCGGATGATCTGATCAGCGACAAGCATGATTGCCTGCTGCTGCGCTTTCCCGGCTCCAAGGACTATTACTGGATGCTGCAGACCCCCGACGGCCCGCGCAAGATCGAGGTGAGCGGCCCGTTTGATTCCGACGATGGCGATGTGCTGACCGAATGGGCGCTGGCTGGCCGCGGCATCATCAACAAGCCGCGCTTCGAGGTGCAGGAATTCATCAGACAGGGACGCCTTGTGCCGATCCTGCAGGACTTCCCGCCAGAGCCGATCCAGCTTGCCGCCCTTTATCCGCACAAGCGGCTGCAGGATCCAAAGGTGCGTCTCATCATCGATTTCATGGCCGAGCGCTGCCAGAAAATGATCCGCGACATCCTTGCCGCGTAGCCGGAATGCAGCTTTTCATCCGGATGCGCGTTGCTTAAATTGGAAGTGAATTCAATGATTTCACAGAGGGCTATGTGATCATGCCATTAGCCGCACGATGAGCATTCATCCGTTTTCTTCTCGGCATGGCGGGATTGACATTGCTGTCCAATGCACGCGCTGAAACGACCGTCGCCGATGATGTTTCCTACGAGCTGATTGATGAATGGGATGGCGACAAGCTCAATTCGATCCTAACCGGGGCTGCGCCGGAATTTTTCGACATCAAGGTCGATTACACACCAGCCACCAATGACGTGAAGCTTTATCGCATCACCTATTCCTCGATCGTGCCGGAAAAGGACAACCAGCCGATCAGGCGACCGGCCTGCTTGCCGTTCCGGTCAGGGACAAGACTTCTTTCCCGCTCATCTCTTATCAGCACGGCACGGTTTACGGCAAATTGCAGGTGTCTTCCCTCCCGGAAAATTCCGGTGAAACCAACCATCGCCAGACATCCGCCAAGCCCGTACCGGAATGGAAAAGTGTTTTGATTCAAAATGACAGGCTGACACCGCTTTTACTGAAAACGGCACACCGCAGAGATGATCTCCGCCGTGGCCAGAGCGGCAATGATCTCCGGCCGTTTATCCTTCACCACCGCGCTTCCCACGGGGCAGGCAAAATGCTCGGGCAGTTCCAGCCCCATTTCGCGTTGCAGCCAGTGTCTGAAGGTTGCGCGTTTGGTCTTTGAACCGATCATGCCGACATAAGCCGCGTCACCTCGCCGCAAGGCTTCGGCGGCAATCAGAAAATCCAGCGCATGATCATGCGTCAGCACGATGAAGCTACTGTTGGCAGGCGCATGGCGCACCACATTTTCCGGCATGGCGACATGATGTTTATCGATGCCATCGATTTCTGCTGCCGCAAGTTCTGCTTCGCGCGTATCGACCAGTATGGTGCGCATGGGCGTCAGGGACAGCGCCTTCGCCAGCGCATTGCCGACATGTCCGGCGCCAAACACATAAACACATGGACGCGCTGCAATTTCACGTTCAATCCGCGCGGCCAAAGCCGCGGCTTTCTCCGCATCGACATGGCTGAATTGCAGGCGCACCTTGCCGCCACAGCACTGGCCGATTTCCGGGCCCAGTAGAATGGTCATTTCGCCCGCCACTTCGCCGGCAAGCATTGTGCGCGCATGGTCAATCGCCAGAAATTCAAGCTGGCCGCCGCCAATGGTGCGAAAGATCCTGTCGCGCGCAACCAGCATCCATGTGCCGACATCGCGGGGGGCAGAGCCCTGAACCGCCACAACCTCGACCAGCACCGACTGGGGATGCTGTCGCAGAAAGGCCTGAATATCATCGCCAGCAAGCGGCATGGTTCAACCCCGCTGCCGGCGTAGCCGTTCCATCACCATCAGCACGCGCTCCGGCGTTGCCGGCGCATCCAGACGCGGGCAGATCCTGTAATCCGCCACGCTGGCAACGGCATCCGACAGCGCATGCAGAACCGAGATTGCCAGTGGAAAAGGCGGCTCACCCACGGCTTTCGAGCGGTGGATCGTCGGCTCATAGGCTTCCGACCAGTCGGTCAGCGCCACGTTGAAGATTTTTGGCCGGTCAGAGGCAAGCGGGATCTTGTAGGTAGACGGTGCATGGGTGCGCAGCCTGCCCTTGTCGTCCCAGACCAGTTCTTCCGTCGTCAGCCAGCCCATGCCCTGCACGAAACCGCCCTCGACCTGTCCAAGATCAATGGCCGGATTGAGCGACCGTCCGGCATCATGCAGAATATCGGCCCGCTCCACCTGATATTCGCCAGTGAGCACATCGACGGAAACTTCCGCGCAGGCCGCACCATAGGCGAAATAATAGAATGCGTGACCGCGGCCCTTAGAGCGATCCCAATGGATCTTCGGCGTCTTGTAAAATCCTGCCGCCGACAATTGCACACGGCCGATATAGGCCTGTTTGACCAGCTCACCAAAACTGATTTCCTGATTATCCACACGCACTCGGTTCGGCAAAAAGACAATCTGGTCTTCCGGTACCTGATACTGTTCCGCTGCAAAGCGGATCAGCCGCCTTTTGATCTGGCGCGCGGCATCCTGTGCGGCCATGCCGTTGAGGTCAGCCCCGGACGAGGCAGCCGTCGGCGAGGTATTGGGCACCTTGCCGGTGGTGGTTGCGGTGATCTTGATGCAGTCTATGTCGATCTGGAATTCCTCGGCCACGACCTGCGCCACCTTCATGTGCAGCCCCTGCCCCATTTCCGTTCCGCCATGATTCAGATGTACCGAACCATCGCCATAGACATGCACCAGCGCGCCGGCCTGATTGGATTCTGTCTTGGTGAAGGAAATGCCGAATTTTACCGGTGTCAGCGCAATGCCACGTTTGACATAGCGGCTTTTTGCATTGAATGCCCGGATTTCCGCCCGCCTTGCGGCATAATTGGCGCTTTGTTCCAGTTCTGCAACAATGCGCTGAATGATGCAGTCTTCGACCTTCTGGTGATAGGGCGTGATGTTGCGTCCGTTATCCGTCCCCATCGGGTCATAGAAATTAAGCTTGCGGATTTCGAGCGGATCCTTGCCGGTGGCAAAGGCCACTTCCTCAATCACCCGCTCTGCACCAACCATACCCTGCGGGCCGCCAAAGCCACGGAAAGCCGTATTGGACACCGTATTGGTATAAAGCGGCGCGGATCTCGCCTGTACAGCAGGATAGAAATAGGCATTGTCGCAATGGAAAAGCGCACGGTCACCAACCGGGCCAGACAAATCAGCTGAAAAACCGGCATTCAGCACATAGAGAAAATCGACACCCAGAATATGGCCCTCATCGTCAAAGCCGACTTCGTAATCGACGATGAAGTCATGTCTTTTCCCTGTTGATGTCATGTCTTCGTCACGGTCCAGCCGTATTTTGACTGCCCGTTTCTGCTTTTTTGCCGCAATTGCAGCCATGGCCGCCCATTGATTGGCCTGCGTTTCCTTGCCGCCAAAACCGCCGCCCATACGGCGCACTTCCACCGTCACCGCATGGCTTGGCACACCCAACACATGGGCAATGAGATGCTGGGTTTCGCTTGGCCCCTGCGTGGAACAATAGATGAGAATATCATCATCCTCGCCGGGGATTGCGAGCGAGACCTGGCCTTCGAGATAGAAATGATCCTGACCGCCAATCTTCACCCGGCCCTTGAGGCGGCGCGGCGCGGCATCAATCGCCGCACGGGCATCGCCACGTTTCAGCGTCAGCGGTGTGGTGACCTGTCTTGCCGTTGCGGGATCGAGATTGTCGATCGAGAAAATGCCCGGCAGTTCCTCATATTCGATCTTTGCCAGCCGTGCCGCACGCCGCGCCTGATCGCGAGTTTTGGCAACAACGGCAAAAACCGGCTGACCATGAAACTGTACCCTGTCGACTGCAAAGATAGGATCATCGTGCATGCCGGAGGGTGAGATGTCATTTTCCCCCGGCACATCCTTCCAGGTCAGCACATCAACCACGCCGGGGGCAGTGCGCACGGCCGACAAATCCAGCGACTTGATGATGCCATGCGCCACGGTTGCAAAGCCCACGCCTAAATGCAGCGTGCCTTCCGGCTCCGGCATGTCGTCAATATAACTGGCCGTGCCCGTGACATGCTTGTGGGCGGAATCATGTTTCTGGCTTGTGGCAACACCGCCGCGAATGCGGGCATTGCCGCGCGCGCCACTGGTGATGACAGATTTATGCATCAGCACCTCCTCACGCCACTGCCGCGCGCACAATGCCTGTCTGCGCCTCGCCGGTTGTCTCGGCAAAGAAACGGCGCAACAGGTTCTGCGCCACAAGCAGGCGATAGGCCGCCGAAGCGCGCATATCGCTCAACGGCTGATAATCCTGCGCATAGGCTGCAACTGCCGCCTCAATGGTCGCCTCATTCCACGGCTTGCCCAACAAGACTGCCTCAACCGCCATTGCCCGTTTTGGCGTTGCAGCCATGCCGCCATAGGCAATGCGAATGGACGCGACATGGCCATTGCCATCCAGTGTGAGATTGAACGCACCAAGCACGGCGGTGATGTCCTCGTCCCAGCGCTTGGAGACCTTGTAGACGGCAAAATGATCATCTGCCTTTGGCAGCGGCACATCAATATATTCAACGAACTCACCTGGCTGGCGATCCTGTTTGCCATAGGCGAGAAAATAATCCTGCAAGGCCATGCTGCGCCGCTCAGCCCCCTTGCGCAATGTCAGCGTTGCGCCAAGCGCAATCAGGGGTGGCGGCATGTCACCAATGGGCGAACCATTGGCAATATTGCCGCCGATCGTTCCCATATTGCGCACCTGCTCACCGCCAATGCGGTTGATGAGGCCGGCCAGTCGTGGAATATGTTGTTTAATCTTTTCAAAGGCTTGCGTATAGGTCACGCCTGCACCGATGCGCAAGGCATTGCCCTCGAGACGGATGGTGCGCAATGCCTCGATCTGACCGATGAAAATGGCCGGCGCAATATCGCGCATCATTTTTGTCACCCACAGCCCCACATCGGTGGAGCCGGCGACAATGGTGGCCTTTGGCTCAGCCATGAGCAGGTCGGCAAAGTCATCAAGGCTTGCCGGAATGATCAGGCGATCCTTGCCCGTGCCGATTTCAACGCGTGCGCCATCGCGCAGCTTGAGAAGCCTTTGCCGCACGGTCTCGCGCTCGGCAAGAAGTGGATCACCGGCCCGGTTGCCATAATCGGATATGGCGCGTGCAGCGCGCATGATGGCTTCATAGCCGGTGCACCGGCAAAGATTGCCCTGCAAGGCCTTTTCAATGGCTGCATCGGAAGGCTTCGGGTCGCGCATCCACAGCCCGTAAAGCGACATGACAAAGCCCGGTGTACAAAAACCACATTGCGAGCCGTGAAGGTCCACCATGGCCGCCTGCACCGGATGCAGGCCGCCATCTGCCCCTTTCAGATGCTCGATCGTCACGACATGGCAACCATCGAGCGATCCGACAAAACGGATGCAGGCATTGACGCTTTCATAAACCAGTTCATCGCCGCAAAGCTTGCCCACCAGCACGGTGCAGGCACCGCAATCACCCTCGGCACAGCCTTCCTTGGTACCGCGCAGACGGCGTGACAGGCGCAGATAATCAAGCAGGCTGTCGCCCGGCTGAACCTTGTCCAGCTCAACCAGTTCATCATTCAACAGAAACTGAATCCTGCTCCTGAGGCCTTGCCTCATGCATTCTCCTCCCTGCTGCATATCCCGACCAAAAGCTCGGAATTCTCCCCAGCCGGGAGTATTTCCCGAATGCAGCCGCGAGAAAAGCCCCGAAATATTGGAGCTCTTTCAAATATTTCATGGAAGCCACCCTGCGATACATGCGCTATGAGGGTGTGATGCTGCCAGATAATGGTGCGACTATGTATTTGGTGGCAATTTATATAAAATGATAACTGGCTGCACTTTGGGGGAGGGAGAGCGCATGTCTTATCCGCGCAATCTCATCGGTTATGGCCGTAATACGCCAGATCCGAACTGGCCGGGCGGGGCCAATATCGCGGTGCAATTCGTCATCAATTATGAGGAAGGCGGCGAAGCTTGCATTCTGGATGGCGACCCGGCTTCTGAATGCCTGCTGTCGGAAATCGTAGGGGCCCAGCCCTGGCCCGGCCAGCGCAATCTCAACATGGAATCGATCTATGAATATGGCGCGCGGTCAGGCTTCTGGCGGCTGTGGCGCATGTTCACGCGACGCAACATGCCGGTTACGGTCTATGGCGTGACCCTTGCCATGGCGCGCAACCCCGAAGCGGTCGCCGCCATGAAGGAGGCTGACTGGGAAATTGCCAGCCACGGGCTTCGCTGGTGGGAATACAAGGACGTTCCTGAAGAGATTGAGCGCGAACATATAAGCGAGGCAGTGCGGCTGCACACTGAAATCACCGGATCGCGCCCGCTTGGCATTTATCAGGGCAAGCCATCCATCAACACGCTGAAACTGGTGATGGAGGAAGGTGGTTTTGTCTATTCGGCCGATTCCTATGCCGACGAACTGCCCTATTGGGTCGAGGGGCCGAAGGGGCCGCATCTGATCGTGCCCTATACGCTCGATGCCAATGACATGCGTTTTGCCACCGCACAGGGCTTCAATTCAGGAGACCAGTTTTTCTCCTATCTCAAGGACACATTCGATGTGCTTTATCGCGAAGGGGCGGAGGGCGCGCCAAAGATGATGTCGGTGGGCCTGCATTGCCGTCTCGTCGGGCGGCCGGGGCGTGCTGCCGCACTGGAGCGTTTCCTTGATTATGTGCTCTCCCATGACAAGGTGTGGATTGCCAAGCGCATCGACATTGCCCGCCACTGGCATGAACATCACAAGCCGCGCAAGGCCGATGTCGTACCCTCACGCGCCAGCAAGGCAGAGTTTGTCGCCCGTTATGGCGGTATCTTTGAACACTCCCCCTGGATTGCCGAGCGCGCCTATGATGCCGGCCTGACAGAACAGCAGGATACGGCATCCGGTCTGGCGCAGGCAATGACCAGGGTTTTCCGTGCTGCGTCGCGCGCAGAGCGGCTTGGCGTGTTGCGCGCCCATCCTGATCTTGCCGGAAAACTTGCCGCAGCCAGACGGCTCACGCCCGAATCAACCGCCGAACAAGCGTCCGCCGGGCTTGATGCGCTGACCGATGAACAGAAAAGCGCCTTTACCAAGCTGAACGAAGCCTATGTCGAGAAATTCGGCTTTCCGTTCATCATTGCCGTGCGTGGCCGCAACAGCACAGAAATCCTCAACATTTTCAGGCGCCGTCTCGACAATGATGCCGAGACGGAATTCGAAACAGCCCAGGCGCAGGTGGAGCGCATCGCCCTGTTGCGCCTGAAGGACATTCTGCCAGACGGGGTCTGATCGATGCCTGCATGCCAGACCTTTTCCCGGAACCGCTTTCCCCTTTGGAAAGACCTGCTGACCACGGAACAACGATGAGCCGGAACTATTACGCCCCAACCGGCGGTCTGCCGCCACAAACGCAATTGCTGACCGACCGCGCCATGTTCACTGAAGCCTATGCGGTGATCCCGAAAGGCACATTCAGCGACATTGTGACGAGCTATCTGCCGTTCTGGGACAAGACACGGCTTTGGGTGATTGCGCGGCCGATGAGCGGTTTTGCCGAGACCTTCTCGCAATATATCATGGAAGTCGGGCCCGGTGGCGGCAGTACACGCCCGGAAGATGATGCCGGGGCAGAAGGTGTCCTGTTCGTGGTGGAAGGCGAGATCACCGTCACGCTTGGCGGCGTGGATCATGTCCTTGATGAGGGCGGCTATGCCTATCTGCCGCCCGCCAGCGGCTGGAGCCTTAAAAACAATTCAGACCAAACCGCCCGCTTTCACTGGATCAGAAAAATCTATCAGTTTGTTGAAGGACTTGGCGTTCCAGAGCCGCTCTTCCTCAATGAAAAGGATATCCTCCCCTCGCCCATGCCGGACACCAATGGCGTCTGGGCGACAACCCGTTTCGTTGATCCAGCCGATCTGCGCCATGACATGCATGTGACCATCGTTACCCTGCAGCCGGGTGGGGTCATTCCCTTTGCCGAAACCCATGTCATGGAACATGGTCTATATGTACTGGAGGGCAAGGCCGTCTATCGCTTGAACCAGGACTGGGTGGAGGTTGAAGCAGGCGACTTCATGTGGCTGCGCGCCTTCTGCCCGCAGGCCTGCTATGCCGGGGGGCCAGGCCCGTTCCGCTATCTGCTTTACAAGGATGTCAACCGGCACATGAAACTGCCGCGCTAGAGCAATTCAGATTTTCACGGGAAGGCTGAATTGCGCGCACCCCCTTGTTCTTCCGCAGCTCCAGACGGAAAACCGGTCCCCACTTTTCCTGGAACTGCTTGATTGCTGGTCGCAGTTCCGGACGGAAAACCGGTCCCCACTTTTCCTGGAACTGCTCTCGAACACCCCAAGGCGGATGCGTTTCCGCAACAATACGGGAGAAGAAACCGGCTCCGGAGCATTGCGCCTGCCTTCCTGACGGGAGAGCTTCAGTGCAACCCCGGACAGGAAAAGGCCGGAATTTCCGGCCTTTGTCGCTTTCTGCTTACTTGCCAGCGGCCTGTGCCGCATAGACATAGCTGTCATAGGTGAATTCAGCCACGCGGAACCACTCAAAGGCTTCACTGCGGAACTTCTTCCACTGCGGATAGATCTTGGCCCAGGCCGGGTTGCTCTGGTTGTACTCTTCATAGAGTTCAAAAGCAGCCTTGTAAGCGGCATCCAGAATTTCACGCGGCATTGGCTGCAGCTTGATGCCCTTGCCAACCAGCGAGCGGATGGCTGCGGTGTTCTTCACGTCGTAAGAGGCGATCATGTTCTGCGTTGCAGCTTCGGCAGCCGTGTTGAGCGCAACCTTGTAGTCTTCCGGCAGGCCTTCATAAAGCTCCTTGTTGACGAAGAAGTGGACGGCAGCGCCACCTTCCCAGAAGGCCGGATAATAATAGTAAGGCGCGATCTGGTAGAAGCCGAGCTTTTCATCGTCATATGGGCCGACCCATTCAGCCGCATCGATCGTGCCGCGTTCGAGCGCCGGATAGATTTCAGCGCCCGGAAGCTGCTGCGGAACCACACCAAGGCGCGACATGACTTCACCTGCAACGCCGGCAATACGCATCTTCAGGCCCTTGAGGTCATCAAGACCCTTGATTTCCTTGCGGAACCAGCCGCCCATCTGGGCTGCCGTATTGCCGCCAACAATGCCGACAATGCCATAATCCGACAGGAATTCATTATAAAGCTGGTTGCCGCCGCCATGATAGAGCCATGCATTCTGCAGACGGGTATTGAGGCCGAATGGCAGGGCGGTACCGATGGCGAAGGTCGGGTTCTTGCCGGTAAAATAGTAGCCGCAGGTATGGGCGATTTCGACCGTCTTGTTCTGGACGGCGTCAATGGCCTGCGGACCGGGAACCAGTTCACCGGCCTGGAAAACCTGGATCTGGAAACGGCCATTGGTGATCTTGTTGAGCTTGTCAGCCATGTAGACCGCACCGCCATAGATGGTATCCAGATTGTTCGGGAAGCCAGAGGTCAAGCGCCAGCGAAGCTGTGGCAGGCTCTGGGCAATGGCTGGCGTTGCCAGTGTGGTTGCACCAGCGGCGGCAGCGCCAACACCGAGGGCTGCACTTTTGGTCAAAAACTTACGACGGTTCAGATCCTGTTTCATGTTTTCCCTCCTCAAGACTGTTGTTGTTTCATTGGCCAGATTTTGAGCAGCAAACCTTTACTCATTGTGCTGGCTTTTCCGGTTGTGGCGTATCTTGTCCGAAGCTTGGCGGCGGAGTTACGCCGAATGATGGTGCGGGCAGCGGATCGGCTGACGGTTCAGCCGATGGTGCGCCAAACGGTGCCGGAACGGTGCCAAACGGATTGGTTTCGTCCGCACCCGGCATTGGCACATTGATCTGGATCGAAGCCGGATCGGCCTGAATACGGTTGCCCTTGTAATGCGTAACCAGGCCAGGGAACGTGATGATGACTGCAACCATGACAAGCTGGATCAGCAGGAACGGGATCGAACCCAGATAGATCTGGCCCGAAGTGACCGGCTGGATGGTTTCGCCCGTGACCTTGTCCCGATAGGCGCGCGACGGTGCGACCGAACGCAGATAGAACAGCGAGAAGCCAAATGGCGGATGCATGAAGGATGTCTGCATGTTCATCGCCAACATCACGCCGAACCAGATCAGGTCGATGCCGAGTGAATCAGCAACGGGTGCCAGAAGCGGAATGATGATGAAGGCCAGCTCGAAATAATCGAGGAAGAAGGCCAGGAAGAATACCAGCAGGTTGGCAACGATCAGGAAGCCTATCTCGCCGCCCGGAACCGATGTCATCAGATGCTCAACCCACAAATGGCCGTTGACGCCATAGAAGGTGAGCGAGAAAACGCGCGCGCCAAGCAGGATGAAGATGACAAAGGACGACAGCTTTGCCGTGGCATAGAGTGCCGATTTCATCATGTTCATATTCAGGCGGCGGTTGAGAAGCGCCAGGACCAGCGCACCCACCGCCCCCATGGCGCCACCTTCGGTCGGCGTTGCAAGGCCGATGAAGATCGTGCCCAGCACGAGGAAGATCAGCACCAGCGGCGGCACAAGCGAGATGACGACACGCTGCGCCAGTTTCCATCCCTTGAGCAAACGGGCCTGGGGTGGCAGCGCCGGCACGCTGTTGGGGCGCAGGATCGCCATGACAATGATGAAGGCCATATAGATGCCGACCAGAAGCAGGCCAGGCACGAGCGCGCCCTTATACATGTCGCCCACCGAACGGCCGAGCTGATCGGCCAGAACGATGAGAACAAGGCTTGGCGGGATGATCTGGGCCAACGTGCCGGAAGCCGCTATGGTGCCGGATGCAACCCTGCGGTCATAACCATAGCGCAGCATGATCGGCAGCGAAATGAGGCCCATCGAAATGACCGATGCCGCCACAACGCCTGTGGTTGCGGCCAGAAGCGCACCGACGATGATCACGGCGAAGGCAAGACCGCCACGAACCGGACCAAATAGCTGGCCGATCGTATCAAGCAGGTCTTCCGCCATGCCACTTCGTTCCAGGATCAGTCCCATGAAGGTGAAGAACGGAATGGCAAGCAGTGTTTCATTCGACATCTGCCCGAAAATGCGGTCGGGAATTGCGCCGAACAGATTGGCCGGAAGAAGGCCCAGTTCAATGCCGATAAAGCCATAGACGAAGCCGACAAAGGCCAGACCAAAAGCCACCGGATAGCCGAGCAGAAGCACGACAATCAGCGACAGGAACATCAGCGGCGCAAGATTTTCCGTGAATAATGCAAGCATGACCATCTCCCTCAGAGCGCTTCAGCTTCCGCGTCTTCTCCGGCCACCTTGTCCGGTATGCGCCCCTGAAGAATGGCGATGCGCTTGATGATTTCGGAGACACCCTGCAAGGCGAGCAGGCCAAAGCCGATCGGGATCATCAGCCAGACCGGCCACAGAACCAGACCGCCCGTATTGTTGGACGTCTCACCGCTGGCGAATTTGGCCTCGAACACCGGCCAGGAAAGATAGATCGTGATGAGGCAGAACGGCATCAGGAAGAAAATCGTGCCTAGAATTTCAACCCAGAGCTGGGTGCGGCGCGAATAGCGGCTGTAAAGCAGGTCCACCTTGACATGTTCATTGTTGAGCAGCGTATAGCCAGCCGCAATCAGAAACACGGCAGAGAACAGATACCACTGCGCCTCAAGCCAGGCATTGGAACTGAGACTGAAGAGCTTTCTTGTCACCGCATTGACGGCACTGATCAGCACCGCCACGAGAATGAACCAGGATATTGCTTTACCAATAAAACTATTGGCTGCGTCGATAGCACGCGACAAAGCCAGCAAAACTGCCATCGCTCCTCCCTTCCAAACAGTTTCCGGTGTTCCTCCTCACCTCGCGCAAAAGAATATGCGTGGCAAGGTCAGGCTGCAAGACTGCAATAAATAAGGACAATTCAGCTACCCAATACTGGGTAGATGTCACAAGCCGCTAATGGGTTTGCGAAATCTTATTGCGCAAAACGCAAACAAAATTATCAATCATTGATCGGAAAGGTGCAACTGGTTTTCGATTGCGTAACGGGTGAGTCCCGCCGTCGTGGCAATGCCGAGCTTGCGCTTGATGTTCTTGCGATGGGTCTCCACGGTTGCCTCGGAAATATTGAGCCGGGCGGCAATTTCACGGTTGCTGTTGCCATCTGCCACCATGACCAGCACATCATTTTCCCGCGCGGAAAGATTGCGCGCCTTTTTCTCTCCGCCATCAAGCAGCGCCTCCGAGACGCCAGAGGAAAAATAGGTGCCGCCCTGCGCCACGGTCTGGATGGCTGTTACAATCTCAGCCGTTGAGACATCCTTCAGGATATAGCCTGAAGCGCCGCGCATGATCGAGGTTGAGATATATTCCCGGCTGTCATGCATGGACAGCATCAGGATGCGTGCCGACGGCACCTGCCGCTTCATGCGTTCAATGCAATCAATGCCGTTGAGATGGGGCATGTTGATATCCATCAGCACGATGTCCGGGCGCACGGAAGGCGCCAGTTCCAGCGCGGCACGTGCCGTTGAAGAAGCGGCCACGACCTCGATTTCATCATAGGTTTCAAGCACTGCCCGCAAGCCGTCGAGCACCATCTGGTGATTGTCGACCAGCATAACGCGGATTTTGCCATCGCGTGTCATACTGCCTCCGGCAATTTGTCCTGATCCATGGTTGCAGATACTGGCAGGCGCGCTGTCAGGGCAGTGCCACCGCTACCCGTTTCAACAATCAGAACCCCGCCAAAATGCGCCATGCGCTCCTGCATGTTGCGCAGGCCAAGACCGAGCATCGGCGCCTTGATGTCGCGTTCGGCAAAGCCGCAACCATCATCCACAATCGTCATCGTTACCAGTCCCTTATGGCCCTGCAGGCTGATGCTGACATGGCTCGCCCCAGCATGGCGCTCAATATTGGTGAGCGCTTCCTGTGCCACACGGTAAAGTGCCGTGCTCGGCTCCGGCTTGATCGCTTCCTTGAATGAACCTGCCTCGAAATGCGTCTCTATGCCGGTGCGCTCAGAGAAATGTTCGCATAATGCCTTGAGCGCAACCGTCAAGCCAAGATCGTCAAGAATTGGGGGACGAAGATCATGGGAGAGCCGACGCACCTCCTTGATCGCGCCATTGAGCGCATCCGAAGCGCGGGCGATCGCCTTTGGCGCCCCGTCCGAGCCTGATTGCACCTGACGGCTTGCCAGGTCTATGGCATAACGCACACCAACCAGATCCTGCGAGATGCCGTCATGCAGTTCCCGCGCAAGTCTGCTACGCTCTTCCTCCTGCGTATCGATGATGCGCTGCGCCAATTCCTTCAGCTTGCTGTCGGCCAGGCGCCTTTCGCGCAGATTGAGCACCATGCAGGTGGCAAAAACCAGCATGACCGCCGGTACGGCAATCATGCTGACAATCAGGAACGTATTGCGGATATTGTCTTTCAGATCGGCATTGGCGGCGGCCGTCTGGGCATAGACATCATCGAGATAGACGCCCGTTCCCAGCATCCACTGCCATTTGTCCAGACCAACCGCGAAGGATAATTTGTCCGCCACCTGCCTTGTCGAGGGCTTTTCCCATTTATAGCGGTGCAGACCACCGCCTTCCTTTGCCTTGGCGATCAGATTGGCGATGACATGATCACCATCCGGATCAACCAGATCGAGCCAGTTGCGGCCAAGGCGAAAAGACTGGCGCGGATGCACAATATTGTTGCCGCCATAATCATAGACAAAAAAATAGCCATCGCGGCCATAATCGAGTGTGGAAAGAATTTGCCGGACCTTGTCCTTGGCGACATCATCATCCGGCCCGGCCTTGTCGTAGACATCCTGTATGGCCGACAACGCCAGATTGGTGAGATTGAGAAGTTCGGTCTCCTTGGCCTTCAGCATGTTGTTTTCGAAAGTGGCAATGGAGCTGCGCACAAGATTGGTCGACTGCCAGGTGATGAAGGCAGTCACCGCCAAAATGGCGACAATCAGCGGAATGATCGCCAGTGCAACAATCTGGTATCGAAGGTTCATGCCAGTCTCCTGCCGCCTTTCACAAAGGCTGTCGGACGCGTCCTGATGCTGGTTTTGCCAGAATTTCATAAGCAGCTCCAGCAATATTCATGTCGCCACCGGCAGAACACAAGCAACAATATATCGCACACCGGGAAGCAGCATCCACACCCCGCGCTGCGGCAAAAAGACCATCTTATTTTATTAATTTTAAATAAAATATAATAAAATTAAAATAAATATGTACCCATTACATGCATACATACAGATAAGAAATTTTAAAATGTTATTTTTTATATAAATAAATATCAGCTATTAAATATTAATCACAAAGATTCTCGCAGATTTTCAATATAAAAAAAATTTTTTATATTGAAAATCTGCTGCAATTATGTTTGAAATCCTGTAACTGTACTTCAGTCCAACTGCAACCATCGACATTTATGCTAGGGATATTACATGAAGAAACAAAGCGTGTATGGTCTTTCGTTCATCGTTTCCGCGCTGACGGTGTTTGGGGCACAGGCCGCGCCGCTGCCGGGTGGCGCAAGCTCATTGCAGGAGACGTTTCAGGACTGGACCGTATCCTGCCAGTCGCAGAAGGACGCCACTGTTTGCGCCTTGCAGCAGGTACAGGGCACGAAAGAGGGACAGCGCGTTCTGACCGTTGAACTGCGCAATGTTGCGGGCGGCAAGGTAGAAGGCGTTCTGCTGATGCCGTTCGGCCTTGACCTTGCCAAGGGGGCACAGCTGAAAATCGACGATGCGAGCGGCCCTTCCCTGGCCTTCTCCACCTGCCTGCCACAGGGCTGCCTTGCACCCGTCAGCTTTGACGCCAAGCAGACAGCAGCCCTGAAAGCCGGCACCACGCTCAATGTTGCCGCAACTGCGCTGAACCCTGCCCAGCCGGTCAATTTCAAGGTTTCGCTCAATGGTTTTGGCGCAGCCCTTGACCGTGTCACGGCGCTGACCAAGTAACCAGCCGGTCCCCGGGCAGTCCAGGAAAAGTGGAAACCGGTTTTCCGTCCGGAAATGCGAAAACAAAATGTTAGGGCAAGTCAGCGTTTCAGCGAAAATCCGAATTGCTCTATTGCATGAAAGCCGCAAGGGGCGCGCCCCTTGCGGCTTTTTCATGTGCAGACCCTCTTGCCGTCCCGGGCCGTGAATATCAGCCGTAAATTACCGGCTCGCCTGACGCCATCCCGGCTGCGACATGTCTGATGTGCCTGATCCAGCGATAGGTCATCAATGTTGCAACAGCTGCCAGCCCCGCAGCAAGGCCAAGCCAGATGCCAACCCCTTCCATGCCGAGCGGAAAGGCAAGCAGGGCGCCAAGCGGCAGGCCAATGCCCCAATAGCCAAAAAGAGCGAGATACATGGGGATGCGCGTATCACGCAGGCCGCGCAGCATGCCGGCGGCAACCGCCTGTGCGCCATCGACAATCTGGAACAGTGCCGCACAGGCAAGGAAGGTGACGGCAAGTTCCACCACGGCATCATTGGCCGGATCGTCAAGGTTGAGAAAGGCGCCGATGAAAAGCCTTGGCACGGTGACCATGAGAAGCCCCATGATACCCATGAAACCAACACCGAGCATATAGGCGCTCCATCCGGCAAGGCTGATTGCATCGCTTCTGGCCGCACCAAAGGCGCGCCCCACGCGCACCGTTGCTACCTGACCAAAGCCAAGCGGCACCATGAAACTGAGTGAGGCAATCTGTATCGCCACCGCATGAGCGGCCATGGCGGTCGGGCTGATGCGGCCCATCATCAGCACGGCGGCATAGAAGATCGAGGTTTCGAACACAAAGGTGAAGGCCATTGGCAGGCCGATGCGCCAGAGTTCGGCAAGCCGCGCCCAATCGGGTCGCCAGAAGCGGCCAAACAGGTGATAGCGGCGGAATTTCCGGTTCTTGTACAGGACAAATGCCAGGCCAAGGAACATCATGAGGCTTGAAAGCGTCGTGGCAATACCTGCCCCCATCAGCTCAAGCCGCGGCAGACCAAGATGGCCAAAAATCAGGCTCCAGGCTGCAAACACATTGAACACAATGGATATGAGTGCGACCAGAAGCGTCCATAAGGGTCGCTCCATTGCGGCGAAGAATGAGCGCAGCACAATATAGCAAAGATAAGGCAGAAGTGCCCATTGCAGCGTGCGCATGAATTGCGCGGCATGGGCCGCAATATCCGGCCGCTGTCCAAACAGCAGGAAGACATCTTCCGCATGCCAGAGCAACAGCCACATGGGCAGACTCACCATGACGGCGGCCCAGAACCCCTGTCGCACCGTGCGGCGGACATCGCGCACGGAAAAGCGGTTCTTGCCCAGCTCGATCGCGATCATCGGCATGACAGCCGAGACCAGCCCCATGGAGAAGATCATCATCGAATGATAGAAGCTGATCGCAAGCAGGGCGGCAGCAAGTGTATCTGCGCCAAGCCTGCCGATCAGGATGACGTCGGTCGTCGTCAGGGCTGCCTGCGAAATATTGGTCAGGATCAGGGGCCAGCCAAGCTTGAGTGCGGCCCACATTTCTGAACGCAAACGCCTGCCCAGCATTTGCCGTGGCTTTTCCAAGCCAGTTGCATTGATCGTATTCACATCCTTCTCCCAGTGCCACCGGACGCCGCCACCTGACGAAGCAATGGCACCGTGGAGAGGTGGCACGCCACACGTGCCAAGTCAATTGTGCCGGCAAAAGCACAACCACAACATAATCATGCAACCACGGGGTAGTTCTGTTTTCTTGTGCGGCCTGTTAGAGCCCGACTCAAAATTCCATTTTTGCGATACGCCTCGTCATTCGCCTGATTGAGGAGATGACCATCCAAGCTTGTGACG